>JBOGYU010000016.1:0-23766 GCA_050696935.1 Solirubrobacteraceae bacterium
GCCGCGCGGGCCGCGCGCTCCTGCCCGGGATCGCGGCCGGGCTCGCGCACCGCGCGGCGCAGGCGCTCCAGCAGCGGACCGGGAGCCTCCGACCACGACGGCGCGCCCACGCTGGACCGGCCGTCCGTCCGATGGCCGTGCTCGGCAAGGAAGCGGCGCAGGGCGGCGGCAAAGGGATGGCCGGCCAGCTCGGCGAACGGGTCGGGCGCGTCGAGCGCCGCGCGTACGGCGGCGTCCGCCCGCACCTGCTCGCCCAGGCGCCACAGCTCCTGATCGCCCGCCAGCGTCAGGGTCTCGAAGCCGCCCAGCATCGCCTGAGCGGCGGGGTCGTCGCCGAACAGGCCGGCGTGCAGGTCGAGCAGCGAGCTGGTGGCCACGAGGCCGGGCAGGACGACCAGGAAGTGGACCTCGCCGAGCCGGCGCGCGCGGGGCAGGACCTCGTCCGCGCGCACGTCCCGCATGTGCGCACGCACCTCCGGCAGATACCGCTCCCGCCAGTCGGCGGCGAGCCGGCCGGCGGCGGCCAGCAGGGGCTCCACGGCGTCCTGCATGCGGCGGGCCAGCTCGGGCCCGGGCGGGATGGACGGGGTGGTCGACTGGTAGACGTAGCCGTTGAGGCGGCACATGCTCGCCTCCAGCGGCAGCCCGAACCGCGAGGCCGCCGCCGTGAGCCCGGTCGTCGTGAACGCCTCGATCACCGCGAACTCGAGCGGCGCGACCGGGTCGGGATAGTGCAGGCGCTCCTGGGTCCACGGCCGTTCGGCGTCCGCGGCGTGTGGCCACGCGACGGGGAACGCGGCGCCGCTCATGCCGGCGCGAGGGTCGTCAGCCGCCGGCACTGGAGCAGTTTCAACTAGCGTCCCTCCTCGAGCGCCGAGCGCACGATCGCGCGGCAGGCCATGCGCCACACGCCCTCGACCTCCTCCGCAGGCAGGTCGAACACGTCGCGCAGGGCGACCACGCTCTCGATGCCCAGCACCATCCCCAGGGCCGCCTCCGTTCGGCGCAGCGTGTCGGGGTCGAGCTCGTCGCGCACGGGAGCGAGGATCTCCTCGACGGCGCGGCGGCGCCCGCCGCGGCGCACGGCCGGCGCCGTTGACGGATCCAGCGACAGGCGCAGCGCCGCGCGGTGCAGCGTTTCGTGGTCGAGCAGCCGGGGCGCCCCTTCGCTGAGGGCCGCATCCACGCGAGCAAGGACGTCGTCGTCTTCGAGCGGGTGCTCGTCCCAGGCGGGCATCGACTGCTCGACGAGCGCCTGGACGAGCGCCGCCTGGCTCGAGAAGTAGCGATAGCCGGTGGCGGGCGAGACGTCGGCCGCGGCCGCCGCCTGCTCCACGGTCGGGACGGTGCCCCCCTCGATCAGCTCGGCGGCCGCCCGGAGCAGGAGCGTGCGGGTGCGCCGGCGCTGTCGCGCCCGCCCCGCTCCGGGTTGTCGCTCGCCAAGGCTCATGATAGTCTGCTCTCATAATGATAGTTGACTCTCATGAAGGAACGGTCCACATGGCAGAGCGAGTGCGAAGCATGACGGCAGAGCGGGCCGTGATCCTTGGCGGCCTCGCGGTGGGTGTCGTCCTCGGACTGGCCGCCAACGCGTTCGAGGAGGGCACGGCCCGCGATCTCATCCACGCCCTGAGCAGCATCGGGTTGGCCGTGGGCGCGGCCGTCCTGGCGGTGCGCATGGGCATGCGCGGCGCCGCCCTGGCGGCGGCGGGGTTCGCGCTGTTCGCCGTCTCGCAGGTCGCGATGTGGACGACCGGAGGCCCCTCGCAGACCGGTTCCGAGGCGACCTTCGCCATGGCCGTCCTCTTCGGGGCCCCGGGCCTGGCGCTCGCGGCCACCGCGCCGGAGCTGCCCAACTGGTGTCGTGCGGCCGGAGTGCTGTCCGCCGCCGCGTTCGCGGTGCACGGCCTGCGCTACCTCGGTGGCGCGGCGGTCAGCTCGGAGGACGCGCTCGTCGGCTTCGCCTACCTGCTCCTGGTCGTCGCCGCGGCGGGATGGATCTGGGCGGTCCTGCGGCCCCGCTCGCTCGCGGCTCGCGCAGATGTGCGTCCCGGCGCGGCGATCGGCCGCTAGCGTGGGACGGAAACCTGATCATCGGGATGGGATCAAGGCCGATCGCGATGCTTACAGTCGCGGGATGCTCGCCCGGAGGCACGTCCCCGTTCTCGTCGCGCTGCTCGTCCTCGGCGTCCCCGCCGGAGCGGCGGCGGCGCCCAAGCGCGCCGATCTGACGCTCACACGCGTCACCCTGAAGCCGGCGCAGGCCGTGCCGGGCGCCAAGGTCCGGGTGACCGACGTGGTGCGCAACGCCGGCCGTCGCAAGGCGCGCAAGACGCGCGTGGCGTACTTCTTCTCGAGCGACAAGCGCAAGGGCAAGGGCGACGTGCGCCTCGGCGGGACGCGGCGGGTCAAGGCGCTCGCGCGGCGGCGGCGCAGCCGCGGCGCGCGAAACGTGACGATCCCCGCGTCGATGCCGCCGGGGCTCTACCACCTGCTCGCCTGCGCGGATGCCGGCGGCGCCGTCAAGGAGCGCCGTGAACGCGACAACTGCCGCGCGAAGCGATTCCGCGTGCTGGAGGTCGGCACGCCGCAGTCGCCCGGTCCCGGCAGCGGCGGGCCGGGCACCGCCCCGCCGACCGGCGGCGGTCCGACCGGCCCGACCGGCCCGACCGGGACCTTCCTGCGCGCCCCGAACCCGATCGACGTCGACCCGGTGCCGGACACCTCGCGGGCGACCACACAGACGATGTACCAGTGGGGCGGCACGATGAGCGTCACCGGCGCCGACGGCACGCAGTACACGCTGACGCTGCCCGCCGACGCACTCCTCGGTCAGCAGGAGATCACGATGACGCCGATCAGCTCCATCGCAAGGCTGCCGCTGTCCCAGGGGCTCGTCGGGGCGGTCGAGCTCGAGCCGCACGGCTTGCAGCTCTCCAAGCCCGCGACGCTGACCATCGACCCGCCGGGCGACGACCCGCCGCTCGGTCAGCAGACGGCGTTCCTCGCGCACGAAGAGACCGGCGAGGACTTCCACCTGCACCCGATCGGACCGGAGCAGACGGCGACGCTGCGGCTCATGCACTTCTCAACGACCGGCATCGGCCTGGGCACCGCCGCCGACCGCGCCGGGGTGAACGCCCGGCCCGGCAGCCGCCCGCTCGCCCAGCTCGAGCAGGCGCTTGCGGAGGCGGCCCGTGCCCAGCGCGCCGGCGAGGACGGCCCGCCGCTCTCGTCCCTGCAGCCGCCGATGCTGGCGTTCTACGACGAGGTCGTGCGGCCGAAGCTGCAGGCGGCCGAGTCCAGCGAGCGGCTCGCGCCCGACGCGATCGCGAACGCGCTGGGCTGGGCGCGCAACCTCGAGCTCGCGGGCCTCGCCTACGGGCCCGGCTACGAGGCGCGCTACGCCGACATGGTGGCGCGCCTGGAGCGCGTGATCCTTCACGCCATCGACGAGACCTACGAGCGCTGCATCAACGAGAGCTCGCTCGCCGCCGCGGCACGGCTGCTGGGGTGGGCGCGGCAGGCGACGCTGCTGAGCATCGCCAACGACGGGTTCGAGCGGTGGACGCGGTGCGCGCGGTTCGAGGTCGAGTTCGACTCGACGGTGACGACGGAGGGCGGCTACAGCGGCGACGTCTCGTCCGGCGAGCACGAGGGGAGCTTCCGCGTGGTCGTCGAGGACCTGATCATCGACGTCGCCGACATCATGAGGGGCGAGCTCCCGAGCGGGACGCTGCGCCACCAGGGCTCGACGTACACCCAGACCATCACCTACGCGCCCAGCAACGACTGCACGCTGGTGTCGACGACCACGCTTACGGGCACGTCGACCGGCACGATGTACGCCTCGATCGAGTTCGACATCAACATGTTCGAGACGCCGCCGGGCGCCGAGGAGCCGCCGCGGCGGCACGTCCTTCGCCTGAACGTCGCGAGCGGCACGGATGAGACGTACACCCACCAGAACTCGGGCTGCAGCAGCGACTCGTCGCAAGGCACGAACACCATGTGGCGGTCGCTCTTCGGCAGCTTCCACGGCAGCATGCCGTCGCTCGTCATCGAGCTCGACGCCGAGGACCAGACCGGCGCCGTGGTCGGCACGAAGAGCTACTCGAACGAGCGCACAACGGACCGCACCCGCGAGACCGAGCTGACGTTCGTCGAGCTCTGGCACCGGCCTCAGACCTGAGGCCGGTGCAGGTCCCGGCGGAGGCGATCACCTGACGCCTTGCCCGTGCCCTGCACGCGGACGTATGCTCGCGCCATGCCCCAGCGCGCGCCGCGGGCTCCGGCCGCACCGCGCTCCGCGGACGGCGACCGCGAGGTCTCGGCTTCCACCCTCCCCGCGGCCGCCGACCTGCTCGGCGCCCACGACCCGAACGCACGGGCGCGCGTCGCGCTGGCCGTGCAGCGGACCGCCGGCAACGCCGCGCTCGGCGGACTGCTGCTGCGCAACGGGCCGGCGCCCGCCGGGCCCGTGGCGCCTCCCGCCCCGGCCCCGCCGTCCCCGACCTCGTTCGCCGATCGCGCCACGCTCGTCACCACGATGACCGGGACGCCCACCGAGACCGACCTGCTGGGCGCCTGCCGGTACATGGCCGGCGAGTCGATCGACGAGATCCTCTCGATCGGCCGGGAGCTGCTGGCCGCCAAGCCGGCCGTCGTGCAGTCGCTCGAGAACGCCGCAAACCGCACCCCGGGCATCATCCGCGAGCGCATCGCCGTGGCGATGGCGGCCGTGCGCCTGAAGGGCCAGATGGCGCGGCTCGGCTTCGAGGACCAGTACACGCGCGAGATCGTGCTGCTCGAGCGCAACATGCCCTACGAGGTCCCGAAGGTGCTCGGCGAGCTGGGCCGCGAGGTGCCCGAGCTCGTCGAGATGAAGAAGTGCAAGGGCTTCCTCGCGCTCACCGACGAGGAGCGCTCGCGGCTCGCGTTCCTCGTCGCCGGCTCGACCTCGCTGTCGGCGACGGCCGCCGCCGCCATGCGGAAGGTGCTCGACGACCCGGCCGCCGACAAGGACGACGCCGCGACCTTCCGCAAGTTCATCGCCGACGAGCAGTACCTCGCCAGGCACGTCTCGCTGCCGGGCGCCAAGCGACTCCCTCGCGACAAGTTCACGGTCAAGGCCCCGGTGGACGTCGCGAAGCATCCCTACTACTCCGGCGAGGCCGCCGCCAAGCGCCACGACGTCGAGATCGAGGGCGTCGACACGACCGGCGCGGCGGCGAAGCTGACCATCCCGGTCTTCGAGCCCAAGGTCGGGCCGACGGAGGCCGGCGTCGGCCTGCCGACGGTGACCGAGGTGGCCGAGGTGCTGGCCGAGACGCCGCACGTGTCGCGCAGCAAGATCACGCGCGTCGATCTCAACCCGGCGCGCTCTCCCGACGACGAGAAGTGGAAGAGGGACCCGCGCTACAACCCCGGCGGGGGCGACTTCCGCACGTACATGTCCGCCGGCGCGGTCGGCGTCGTGAGCATCTATCCGGCGGCGTCGCCGCACGACCAGCTGCTCATGTCCTCCGCGATGGTGCACGAGACCGGGCACACCGCCTCGCGCGCGGCCTGGGGCAACCCGCACGACAAGGCCAACAAGCGCTGGGACCCGTGGCGGAACGCGATGACGTCCGACGGCATGGCGCTCTCGAAGTACGGCAAGTCCTCCGAGTCCGAGGACTTCGCGGAGAGCTGGGCGCTGTGGGCGCCGAACGTCGGCAAGCCGCGCGAGGCCGAGATCCGCGCGCTCATCCCCGCGCGCTGCAAGCTCATGCAGACGCTGATCAACCAGGCACCCGGACCGCAGCCGCCGTGAAGCACCCCGGCACGATCACGTTCGTCGACGGCCTCACGGGCGAGACGACCTCCGTCGCGCCGGTGGAGGAGATCGACCCCGAGCTGCGCTTCCTGCCCGGGGCGGACGGCCGCCTGCGCCCCGTCGTGCGCGTCGAGATCACCACGGAGGGCGACCACCGGACGCTGCGGGAGTTCGGCCCGGGCGACGAGCTGCTGCGCTCGACGTTCCAGAGGCGCGAATAGTTGACATCGACTAGTCGATCCTGAATAATCTCGCCGGTGGCGAGACGACGGAAGGTCGGCAACCTGCTGGCGCTGGCGGTGCTCTCGTACCTGGTGCGGGCGCCGATGCACCCCTACGAGCTGGGCCGCACCCTGCGCGAGCACGGCGACGCGCGCAGCATCAAGTTCAACCACGGCTCGCTGTACATGGTCTTCCAGCAGCTCGCCAGGGCCGGCTTCATCGCGGAGCAGGAGACGACCCGCGAGGGCCAGCGCCCGGAGCGCACCGTGTACGCGCTCACCGACGCCGGCCGGACCGAGCTGCGCGACTGGCTGCGCGAGCTGGTCTCCGAGCCGCAGCACGAGTACCCGCACTTCGTGGCCGCGCTCTCGCTCATCGGCGCGCTGCCGCCGAACGAGGCAGTCGAGCTGCTGCGACGGCGGCTGGGCCGGCTGGCAGAGCAGCGGGCCGAGGTCCGCGACCTCGTCGACACCACGCTCGCCGCCGGCGTGCATCCGCTGTTCCTCGTCGAGGAGGAGTACCGGCTCGCCCTGCTCGACGCCGAGACCGCGTTCGTCGAGGGATTCGTCGAGCGAATCGAGAACGACTGGGGCCGGCCGTGGGCCGAGCTTCATGAAAGGAGCTGAAATGACCCGTACACGCACCGCCCTGGTCGTCGGCGGCGGCATCGCCGGCCCGGCCACGGCCATGGCACTCCGGAAGGCCGGGATCGACCCCGTCGTCTACGAGGCGCATCCCGCGGGCGCCGACGGCGTCGGCGCGTTCCTGACCCTCGGCTCCAACGGCATCGATGCGCTGCGGGTGCTCGGCGTGGACGAGGTCGGCGGGTTCCCGACGCCGAGGATCACGCTGCGCAGCGCCACCGGCAAGCGGCTCGGCGAGACCCGCACCGGCGGGTCGCCGCCGAGCCGGACCATCAAGCGCGCCGACCTCTACCGGGTGCTGCGCGAGCAGGCGCGGGCCCGGAGGATCGCGGTCGAGCACGGCAAGCGCCTGGTCGGCGCCGAGGACACCGGCGACGGCGTGCGGGCGGTGTTCGCCGACGGCACCGAGGCGGCCGGCGACGTGCTGGTCGGCTGCGACGGCGTCCACTCCACCGTCCGCCGGATCATCGACCCCGCCGCGCCCGCCCCGGCCTACGCCGGGCTGGTCAACACCGGCGGCTACGCACGCGGCGTGCCGGTGGACGGCGAGCCGGGCGCCTACGAGATGATCTTCGGCAGGCGGGCGTTCTTCGGCTACGTGCTGGCCCCGGACGGAGAGGTGTGGTGGTTCGCCAACGTGCCGAGCCGCGACGAGCGCGCGCGGCCGCGCCTGCCGGAGCCGTTCGCCGGCGACGGCGGCCCGGCGGTCCCGCTGATCGAGGCGACCCCGGAGGTCATGCCGATGTCCCCGATCCACACGATCCCGCATCTGCCCGCCTGGCACCGCGGGCGGATGATCGTCGTCGGCGACGCCGCGCACGCCCCCTCGCCCAGCTCCGGCCAGGGCGCGTCGCTCTCGATCGAGGACGCCGTCGTGCTCGCCAAGTGCCTGCGCGACCTGCCCGATCCGCAGGCGGCGTTCCGCCGGCTCGAGGCGGAGCGGCGGCCCCGGGTCGAGCGGATCGTCAAGTGGGCCGCCCGGATCAACAGCGGCAAGGCCGCCGGACCGGTCGCCCGCGTGCTCCGCGACGCGATGCTGCCGGCGATCCTCAAGCTGACCGCCGACAACCGGGCGCACCGCGAGATCTACGGGCACCGCATCGAGTGGGCGGCGTAGCCATCCGCGTCGAACGCCACCAAGGAGCGCCGCCTACGCCGTCCAGCGCGCGGCCCTGAGGGCGGCGGGCGGGAGCCCGGTCGCCTGCTTGACGCGGCGCGAGAAGTGGTGCGGGGTCTTGAACCCGCAGCGCTCGGCGACCGCCGGGAGCGGCAGCCCGGT
Source organism: Solirubrobacteraceae bacterium (assembly GCA_050696935.1). Lineage (GTDB taxonomy): Bacteria > Actinomycetota > Thermoleophilia > Solirubrobacterales > Solirubrobacteraceae > DASSUW01. The sequence continues at coordinate 7,964 of JBOGYU010000016.1, forward strand.
GTTGACGAGCAGCTCCACGCCGAGCGCCACCCGCCGCTCCCAGAGGTAGGCCATCGGCGTCACGCCGTGCTCCGCCCGGAAGCTGCGGATCAGGTGCGGCGGCGTGACGTGGGCGGCGGCGGCGATGCGGCCGAGCGTGAGAGCGGGGTCGTGCAGATGGGCATGGATGAAGCGCTGGGCGTCGTCGACCGGGCGGGCGCGCTCGGGCCGCCCGCGCTCCGCCTCGCCCACGTAGCGCCAGAGCGCGGCCGCGAACAGGTGCGCGAGCAGCGCCCCCGCCGCCGGGAGCGGCGCCGCGGCCGTCGCGACCGCCTCGCGCACCAAGGCGTCCAGCGCCGGCGACAGCGGAAGCACGGCCGGGAGGCACTCGAGGCGCTCGAGCGGCGGGTCCGGCACGCGCGCCTGCACCCACGAGTGGCGCGTCTCGACCTGCGGGTCGAACGCGAACCGCTCCCGGTGCCCGGGCAGCAGCAGCCCCACCTCCCCGGCGGCCACGCGGCGCTCGACCCCGTCGACCCACACCCGCGCGGAGCCCGCGTGCACGAGCACGAGCTGGACGTCGCGCTGGCGCCGCGGCCCGAGCGTGCCTCCGGGCGGGTACGACACCGTCCCGGCACTCACATCAATCTCAGACACCACAAGGCTCACCGGGGCCATGGAAATGCGCCGCTCACGGGCGTACCGTCGGCACCATAATGTCAACCCCGGTCACCGTGCAGGACTATGTGCACTTCCGCTCCCAGGGCCACCTGATCGTCCGCGGGCTCGTCGCCCCGGACGAGGTCGGAGAGCTCCTCGACCACGTCACAGACGACCGGTTGCGCGTCCACATGCTGCACCGCCGGCTGGAGATCCACGAGCGCTTCCTGCTCCATCCGGGCGTGCTGGACGTCGTGCAGGCGCTGATCGGCCCCGACGTGCTCGCGCTCCAGACGATGCTGTTCACCAAGCGGCCGGGAGCGCCCGGCCAGGGCTACCACCAGGACTCCTTCCACATCCTCACGTTCCCGGACACGCTGATCGGCGCCTGGCTGGCGCTCGACCGTGCGGACGAGGAGAACGGCTGCCTGTGGATCACGCCCGGCTCCCAGCACGAGCCGGTCTACCCCGACGTGGACGAGACCGCCGGCCACGGCGGCGACCGTCTGCTCGCCGACATCCACGCGGTTTCCGGCGCCGACGACCCCGACGAGCGCCGAAACGGCCTGACCGCGGTGGCCGCCCGTTACGACAGCGAGATCCCGGCGGTACTCGACCCCGGCGACGTCGTCTTCTTCGGCGGCCGCGTGCTGCACCGCTCGCACGCCAACCGCAGCGCCACCCGCCCGCGCCGCTCGTTCGTCGCCCACTACTGCAACGCGCGCTCGTTCGTGCCGTGGGACGACGAGCCGCTCGCCGACGGCGTGATGGCCAACGGCCGCCACATCCTCGCGCGCGGCAGCACCCACCTCCCGTATGCGCTGCCGACGTTCACCGCTAACGTGGGCCCGGCCCATGACGGACGAGCTGCTCGAATCGGCGCGGCGGGGTGACGAGGGGGCGTACCGCCGCCTGGTCGAGCTCCACCGCGCCGAGCTGCACGCCCACTGCTACCGGATGCTCGGCTCGCTGCACGACGCCGAGGACGCGCTGCAGGACGCGCTGCTGCGCGCGTGGCGCGGGCTGCCCCGCTTCGAGGGCCGCAGCTCCGCCCGCTCGTGGCTGTACAAGATCGCGACCAACGCCTGCCTGGACGTGATCGCCCGGCGGCCCAAGCGCGTGCTGCCGATGGACTACGGGCCGGCCACCGACCCCAGCACCGGCCCCGGCGAGCCGGTCGTGGAGACCGTCTGGGTGGAGCCGTACCCGGACGAGCAGATCGGCCTCCAGGACGGCCTCGCCGGCCCCGAGGCGCGCTACGAGCAGCGCGAGAGCGTCGAGCTCGCCTTCGTCGCCGCGCTCCAGCACCTGCCCGGCCTCCAGCGCGCGGTGCTGATCCTGCGCGAGGTGCTCGGCTTCTCCGCCCGCGAGGTCTCCGAGTCGCTCGAGACGACCGTCCCCTCGGTCAACAGCGCGCTCCAGCGCGCCCGCCAGACCGTCGAGGAGCGGCTGCCCGAGCAGAGCCAGCAGGCGACCCTGCGCGCGCTGGGGGACGAGCGCATGCGCGAGGTCGTCGACGCCTACATGGCGGCATGGGAGCGCAACGACGTCGACGCCGTCGTCGAGCTGCTCGCGGAGGACGCCACGATCGCGATGCCGCCGCTGGCCAGCTGGTACGGCCCGCGCGACGCGATGGCCGGCTTCCTCGCCGGCTGGCCGCTCTCCGGCGCCTGGGACTGGCGCGTCCTGCACGCGCACGCCAATGGCCAGCCCGCGCTCGGCTACTACACGTGGGACGAGGACGCGAACGGGTACCTCCCGTTCGCGCTCAACGTGCTCAGCTTCCGCGGCGACCGGATCAAGGACGTCGTGGCGTTCGTCGTGCGGACCACCGACGTCCCGGATCCACGCGCGTTCGAGCGGTGGGTGGAACAGCCCGCCGACGCGCCTCGGGTGGTGGCCGTATTCGAGCGGTTCGGGCTGCCGCACTTTCTTCCTGCATAGCCGCACCCGATGAGTTCTCCGGCGCCCGCTGGTCCTATCGGCGACCACCATCGCTGAGGAGATCGACAATGACCGCTGAGACCACCACCGACCGCAGGCGCTGGCACGCGCTGTACGTGCTGTGCGTCGGGATGCTGATGATCGTGCTCGACGCGACGATCGTGAACGTCGCGCTGCCCTCGATCCAGGAGGACCTGGGCTTCTCGCAGAGCAATCTCGCGTGGGTCGTCAACGCGTACCTGATCGCGTTCGGTGGACTGCTGCTGCTCGGCGGCCGGATCGGCGACCTCATCGGCCAGCGGCGGATCTTCCTGATCGGCCTGGCGGTGTTCACCGTGGCGTCGCTGCTATGCGCCGTGGCGCAGAGCCAGGGCATGCTGATCGCGGCCCGCTTCGTCCAGGGCGTCGGCGGCGCGCTCAGCTCCGCCGTGATCCTCGGCATGATCGTGACGATGTTCCCGGAGCCGCGGGAGCAGGCGAAGGCGATCGGCGTCTACGGGTTCGTGGCCTCCGCGGGCGGGTCGATCGGGCTGCTCGCCGGCGGGGCGCTGACGGAGGCGATCAACTGGCACTGGATCTTCTTCGTCAACCTGCCGGTCGGGGTCGCGACCGCGCTGTTCGCCCTGCGGCTGGTCGAGGGGCGCCCGGGCGCCGGCCTGAAGGCGGGCGCCGACATCCCCGGCGTGGTCCTGCTCACCGGCGGCCTGATGCTGGGCGTGTACACGATCCTCGAGGTCGCCGAGCGCGGCTGGGGCTCGCTCCACACGCTCGGCCTCGGCGGCGTCTCGGTCGCGCTCGTGGCCGCGTTCCTCGCGCGCCAGGCGCGGGTCGCGAACCCGCTCGTGCCGCTGCGGCTCTTCCGCTCGCGCAACGTCGCGGCCGCGAACGCCATCCAGGCGCTGCTGGTGGTCGGGATGTTCGGGACGTTCTTCCTCGGCGCCCTGTACCTGCAGCAGATCCTCGGCTACAGCGCGCTCGAGGTCGGCCTCGCCTTCCTGCCGGCGACGATCGTCATGGGCGTGATGTCGCTGCGCTTCTCCGGTCCGCTCGGCATCCGCTTCGGGCTGCGCGGGACGCTGATCCCCAGCCTGGCGGCGATCGGCGCGGGCCTGCTCCTGTTCACGCTGACCCCGGTCGACGGCACATACGCGACCGACGTCATGCCCGCGATGGTGCTGATGGGCCTCGGCGCAGGGCTCGGCTTCCCGGCGCTGATGGGGCTGGCGATGTCGGGCGCCACGCCGAGCGACTCGGGGCTGGCTTCCGGCCTGGTCAACACGAGCGTGCAGGTGGGCGGCGCGATCGGCCTCGCCGTGCTGGCGACGCTGGCGGCCGGGCGCACCGAGGGCCTGCTCGCGGGCGGCGAGTCCGCCGCCGCCGCGCTCAACGCGGGCTTCCACCTCGCGTACCTGGTCGGGGCCGCGCTGGTCGGCGTCGCGCTCGTGATCGCCGTGAGCGTGCTGCGCTCGGACCGCGAGCCCGAGCCGGCGTGGGCGGCGCAGCCGGCCTACGACGCTGCATGATCTCCCACGGCTCTCCCCGTCGGGCGTAGGGTTGGCCATGAGGTAGTTGATGGCTGGTCCGGGCCGTATCGCAGTACCGCCGCTCCTCGCGGCCGGGGTCGCGCTGCTGCTCGGCTGGCCGTCGGCGGCCCAGGAGCCCGGCGGCCCGCTGCCGCACCTGCGGATCCTCGGCGCCGCGGCGGAGGACGGCGCCGGGTGGTCGGTCGCGAACGCGGGTGACGTCAACGGCGACGGGCACGCCGACCTGGTGATCGGCGCCACCGGCGCCGACGGTCCGAACGGGCGGGACGCCGGGGCGGCGTACGTCGTCTTCGGGCAGCCCGGGACCGGCACGATCGACCTGGCGGCGCTCGGCGACCGCGGCTTCCGGATCGACGGCGCGCGGCCGCGTGACGGGGCCGGATGGTCCGTGGCGGGTGCGGGCGACCTCAACCGCGACGGCCTCGCCGACGTGATCGTCGGCGCGCCGGGCCCGTTCGAGGACTCGACGAACCGGCGGGGCTCGGCCTACGTCGTCTACGGCAAGCGCGACAGCGCGGCGGTCGACCTCAGGACGTCCACGAACGGGTTCCGCATCCGCGGGCGCCGGCACCTGTGGCCGGACCGGTTCGGCTCCACGGTCGCCGGGGTCGGGGACGTGAACGGCGACGGGCGGCCGGACGTGGCGGTCGGCGCGATCGGCAACCCGGGCTTCGAGGAGCAGTTCACCCGCGGGAGCGCGGTGGTGGTGTACGGGCGCCGCCGCGGCGCGCGGCTCCGGATCCGCGGCGGCGTGGTCGAGGCCGTCGCCGGCCTCGGCGACGTCGACGGCGACGGGCGGGACGACGTGGGCATCGCGGACTCGGGGTTCTACGGCGCCGCCTTCGTCGTCTACGGGAGGGCCGGCGGGCGCACCCTGTCGCTGGATCGGCTCCGGCGGCGCGACGGCTTCGCCATCCGCCGCAACCGCTACGACCTCGGGACGACGATCGCCGGGGCTGGCGACTTCGACCGCGACGGCCTCGCCGACGTGCTCGTGGGCAAGCAGCGCGGGCTCCACGGCGGCGCGTGGGTGGTGTTCGGCCGGCGCAACCGGCGCGCGGTCGATCTCCGGCAGCCCAGCCGGGCGGCGCTCGAGGTCGTCCACGCCGGCGAGGGCTCCGTCGGCTGGGCGGTCGCCGGGGCGGGCCGGGTCGATCCCGGCCGGCGCGCGGACGTGCTCGTGGCCACGGTGCGGTCCGTGGTGATCGTGCTGGGCAAGCGGTCCCGCCGGCCGGTGCCCGCCGAGCCGGGCCGGCATACGATCGTGCTCGACGGCGGCGACTACGAGGGCCCGGGAGGCTTCTGGCCGAACCCCTATGGCGGCGTCGGGCCCGGCGACGTGGCGAATGCCGGCGACTGGGACGGGGACGGCCGCGACGACGTCGCGGTGGGCGCCCCCGCCGTCCCCGGCGCGGGCCGCGACCTGGCGGGCGCGGTGACCGTGATCACCGGCGCGGGTTGACCGCGAGCGCGTCCAGGCCCGGGAGGCCGTCCAGGCTCTCGGCGTTCTCCGCGTCGCAGTACGCCTGCATGGCGTCGGGCCCCAGCTTGCGGATGCGGTTGTCGGCGTAGCGGTAGAGCTGGTCGCGCTCGCCCTCGTAGCTCATCCGCGGGACCACGAACCCGCAGGAGTCCGACACGCGCGTGACGTCGATCGCGACGATCGAGCGCACGCTGCGGAGCTGCTCCTCTGAGACCTCGAAGCCCGCCAGCAGGCCGGCGAACCCCTCGTCGGCCTGCTGGACCACCCGGCCGCGGCCGTGCAGGCGCACGATCTTCGGCGGCCCCTCGAACGACGCGAACATCACGACGATGCGGCCGTTGTCGCGCAGGTGGGCGACGGTCTCGATCCCGGAGCCGATCAGGTCCACGTAGGCGAACCCGTGCGGGCCGGTCACCCGGAACAGGCCGCGCCCGCCCTTGGGCGAGACGTTGACGTGCCCGTCGGAGCCGCTCGGCGCGGTGCCCACGAAGAACACCGGCTGCGCCTCGATGAACGCCCGCAGCCCGTCGCCGATCTCGGGGAACACCTTGGCCATCTAGCTGATCGCTCCCGCGGCGACAAGCGCAAGCACGGCGCCCCCGAGCAGGACGCGGTAGGCGACGAAGATGCGCACGGAGTGGTGCGCAAGGTAGCGCAGGAACCACGCGATCGCCGCATAGCCGACCACGAACGAGATCAGCGTGGCGATCGCGACGTAGGCGAACGGCTCGTCGCCGCCCTCCTCGCCGGAGACGATCCCCTCGAGCTGGAAGACGCCGCTGGCGACCACGGCCGGGATCGCCAGCAGGAAGCCGAACTTGGCCGCCGCCGGGCGCTCCAGCCCGAGCAGCATGCCGGCGCTCATGGTCGCGCCGGAGCGCGAGACGCCCGGGATCAGGGCGAGCGACTGGGCGAGGCCGATGAGGATGCCGTCGCGCGTGGAGAGCTCGTCGATCCGGCGCTCGTGGCGGCCGGTCCGGTCGGCGTAGCCGAGCACGAGCGCGAACACGACCAGCACGGTGCCGATCAGCCACAGGTTGCGCGCGCCGGTCTCGATCTGCTCCTCGAACGTCAGGCCGAGGATCCCGATCGGGATCGTGGCGACGATCAGGTACCAGCCCAGCCGCGCGTACGGGTCCGCGCGCAGACGGACGTCGCGCAGCGAGCGCGTCCAGGTGGTCGCGATCGCCAGGATCTCGTGGCGGAAGAAGATCAGCACCGCCGTCTCGGTCCCGAGTTGGGTGACCGCCGTGAACGCCGCGCCGGGGTCCTCCCAGCCGAGCATGGCCGGCACGATCCGCTGGTGGGCGCTGGAGGAGATCGGCAGGAACTCGGTGAGTCCCTGCACGAGCCCCAGGACGACGGCTTCGAGCAGGTTCACAAGCCGCGGGAGGCTAGCCTCCCGGGCGATGAAGCGCCTCGCACCCTCGGTCTTCCGCCTGCCGGTCGAGAAGATCCGCGACGGTTATTACACCGACGCGTACTTCAACCACTCGAAGGCGCTCCTGGAGACGGACGGCCACCACCCGCGCGTGCTGATGCAGGTCTTCCAGAAGCACGAGTCCGTGCTCGGCGGGATCGACGAGGCGATCGCCGTGCTCAAGCAGTGCTCCGGTCACCGTGGCCCGGATGGGCGGTGGGTGAACGGCTTCGGCGAGTTGAGTGTGCACGCCCTGCGCGAGGGCGACGAGGTCGCGCCGTGGGAGACGGTGATGACGATCGAGGGCGATTACGCGCAGTTCGTCCACCTGGAGACGGTCTACCTCGGCTGCCTCGCGCGGCGCACGCTGATCATGCGCAACGTGCGCGAGGTGGTGGAGGCCGCGCGCGGGAAGCCGATCCTGTACTTCCCCGCTCGCCACGACCACTGGCTGGTGCAGACGGGCGACGGCTGGTCTGCGCACGTCGCGGGCGCGATCGGCGTGTCCACCGACGCGCAGGCGTCGTGGTGGGGCGGGCGCGGCATCGGCACGGTGCCGCACGGGCTGATCGCCGCGTACGGGGGAGACACCGCGCTGACGGCGCGCAAGTTCGCCGAGCGCTTCGCCGGGGAGATGAACATCACGGTGCTGGTCGACTTCGTCAACGACTCGGTCGCCACCGCGCTCGAGGTGGCCGATGCCCTGGGCGACGACCTGTGGGGAGTCCGGCTGGACACCTCGGACCGGCTCGCCGACCTCTCGCTCCAGCGCCGCCACGGCGACGCGGCGCCGACCGGCGTGAACGCCGAGCTGGTGGCGCTGACGCGAGCGGCGCTCGACGACCACGGCCACCCGAACGTCAAGATCGTCGCCTCCGGGGGCTTCACGGCCGGCCGGATCCGGGACTTCGAGGCCGCCGGCGTGCCGGTCGACGCCTACGGCGTCGGCTCCTCCCTGATCCGCGGGTCCAACGACTTCACCGCCGACGTGGTGATGCTCGAGGGCCGCCCGTGCGCCAAGGCCGGCCGCGAGTACAAGCCCAACGACAGGCTGGTCCCCGTCACTTAAAGGGGTCAGACCTCTGCTCGCCGGCATCCCGGCCGCATCGAGCGCGAGGGGTTACGCTCAAGGGATCCGACCCCGTTTGGACCCAATGCCGCTGACTTAGCACCCCGGACATCTGGCTGTCGGCGCCTGCTTTCAAGGCGAACGGAGGCGACGGATCAGCGCCGCCACCGAGTTGTGCAGATCGTCCAAGGCGGGAGCGCATTGGGCGTCGGCACCGATGCCTGCTTCTCGTTTGGATGCAGCACTAAGCGGCGCTCTGGGCTGGCCGCTGTCGATCGTTCGGGGCGAACCTCCGCCGCCCGTGACGCAGCCACCAGGGGCCGCCAGCGCACCCTCCGCTGAGAGCAACTCCGGCGCCAATGGTCGAGCAGCGGCGAGGCGAGCCGGACGCGCAGCCAGGCGCGATCGGCCCGCGTGGACGTCGCGGTGCCGCTACATCGTGGTGGGCAAGGCATCCGGTACGAGCATGACGAGCGTCCCGTAGGCCAACAGCGCAGCGGCCGCGAACCGCGTCGCGCGCTGTCCGAACGGAAGCGACTTCTCGCCAAAGATGACGGCGACGATCACGGCCAGAACGGCCACGTTCATCATCCCTAGCGGGAAGACGATCACGAAGAAGAGCCAGCAGCACCCCCAGGCAGTAGAGGCCGTGCTCGAAGCCCATGCGAAGCGCGCCGCCGTAGCCGTCGCGCCACGACGTGAGGATGAAGGCCATGGGGGCGCGGCACTTGGAGAGGCAGATGTTCTTCAGCGGTGAGAGCTGGTAGAGACCCGCGAGGATCAGGACTACAGCGCCAATTCGTGCGGCGTTGTTCATGACCCGCATCGAGTTGTCGGCCAGGTCAGTGGCTCCCATCGCGGCGGCATAGGCGAGCGCCCAGAACGCCGTCCAGATGCCGAGGTAGAGGTAACGAAGACCCACGTCGGGACGTACGGCTTGCCGCGTCGCTGCTTGCCCTGCTGAACCTTGGCGAAGGTCAAGATCATGGGCGCTGCCGTGGGGAACATCATCGCCACCATCATCGCCACCCAAACGGCGAGGAACAGAGGCGCGGCCATGTCCATCGTGAGCACGTTCTCGACGTCGTTCATGTCCGTCATGGAGGACTGCCAGATGAGAACTGCCCACGCTGTGGCCGCGAGCACAAGAAGCGAGCCAAGGATCAAGGCCCGTGCGCGACCGAGCGAGGACGAAGCGTGAGCCATGCGCCCTCTCATGCTGCTGGTGAGCGGCCAGAGGCTCCCAGCTCAGACCTGCGCTGGCCTGGCACGTCGCGCTCCTGCCCATCCTCCTCGCCGGCAGCTCAGGCCTCGTCCGGTCCGGACCAGTCGAAGGGAAAGTGCTTGCTGGACCGGCCGGGCCAGCTCCACTTGAAGCCGAATGCCTCCACCTCGTCCTCCTTGGCGGTGGCCCATGTGGCGACCTGGCCGGGACCAACCTCCGCGCCAGGGGCGTTGTGGACCTGCACGCGCGCTCCCGCGGGGCTCGTCGGCCCCGTCAGCGCCTCGGCACTGCCCTTGACCTTCCCGGCGATCTCGACGCGCCAGTGGGCCAGGTCGTCGGCGATCTCGAAGTCGATCGGTGCGAACTCGATGCCCCGCATCTCGCCGATCAGCTGGGCGAACTCGCCCGGCCAACCACCGGCCTCGCCACCCCAAATCGCCTGCAGAGCCTCGCGCTGGCGCTCGTCTGCGCCCTCATCGATGAACATGCCTATGGCGACCTTCGTATCGCCGGCCCAGATGTTGCCTTCGAAGGAGCCCAGCCCGACGACGTTCAGCCCGTCGAGGCGCACGTCGCCGTAGTTGCCCTCGCGGATGTGCCAGGCGAGGATGCCGTCGCACTGCCCTTCGTCCGGTGCCTGGGCGAAGGTACAACCGCAGGGAACGCGGCACCTGCATACGTCGAACCAGTCGCCGGTAAGTCGCCAGCTTGGAACCTCGGCCATCGCTCCTCCCTCGCAATCGGGTGGGACAAGGATCCACCAGGCCGCGCTCGCGATCAAGGCGCAGATCCCGCTCTCGGTCCCGCGCGACACCGTCGCGCAGTTCCCGACCTTCAGCGAGGCCTACCTCCAGGCGATCGAGGCGCTCGACCGGTAGTCCTCGGGTAACGCAAGCGCCGGGGCGAGCGCCGGGCGTGCCGGCGCTCGCCACGGCAAACATGCGGCCTAGCTCTGGCGGACGTACACGTTCATGCCGCCGCCCACGTGGTTGAAGTTGATCAACCCCGGGACCAGGAGCGTGACGCCCTCCCCGGCCGGCGTGCTGTGGCTCGCCGGCGCCTTCGGCCCGACGATGCAGAAGACCGTAAGAACGCCGGGGAACGTCCCGGCAGGCGTCGCCAGGTCGACCTGCATCTTCAGCGCCCCGCCGCAGAGGTCATCGCTGCCGAGGTCCACTCCGAGCGCCGGAATGAACCGGCAACCGTACAGGTGGAAGCTGATCAGCTGCGTCGCCGTCCACGTGCCGGCGGCGACGACCGTCCCGTCGGCACTCCGGTGAACGAACTCGCCGCTGGGCGGCTCCGGGAGCGCCTTGGGATGCACCTGGAAGGTCCCGCACGCGCCTCCCCGGCTTTCGCACGTGAGCTCCACTCGGTCCCCGTTTGGCGCAACGCCGACGTTCGGCGCCTCCATGACCAGGAGATAGCTCTGGGTCGCGCTTCCGCCCTCGGTAACCCCGTAGAACAGCACACCGGCGTTGTTGACGACGACGTCGATCCGGCCCACCTTGGCCAGGATCCGCTCGACGGCCGCGGCGACCGACGCGTCGTCGGTCACGTCCAGCTCGATCGGGTCCAGCGCCAGCGCCTCGGCCGCGGCGAGCGCGCGCAGCCGTTCGGCCGCCGTGGCGTTGCGTCGCTTGAGGCCGCGCATCCCGGCGAAGACGCGGTAACCGCGGCGCGCGAGCGTCTGGGCGATCAGCTCGCCGAAGCCGTGGCTTGCGCCGGTCACGATGGCGACCGGCGAGGCGGGACGGCGGCTCACCGCTTTAGCCATTCGCGCGCTCGTGGGCCGGGCGTGCGGCCGGGGGGATGTTGTTGTTGAGGCGGAAGAAGTTGTCCGGGTCGTACTTCGCCTTGATGTGGGCGAGTCGCTGGAGGTTCTGCCCGAAGGCGCGTTCGACCCCGACGCTCGGGTTCTCGTCCGCGATGCTGGTGAAGTTGAGGTAGGGCGTGCCCGTGCCGTACTTGCCGAGGTCCGTGCAGGCCTGCCGAACCCACGCGATGGCGGTGGCGTCGCCGGCGGCGTCCGACCAGAACCCGTCGATGGACACCATCCACAGCGCCGATCGCTCGGCGTAGGCCGTCTCCTGCGACCCGACGCGGTTGATCGCCGCGCCCATCGGGAGCGTGGCGATGAGCGTGCGCGGTGTCGCGCGCTGCCGGATCTGTTGGGCGACCAGGTCGATCGCTTCGTTGGAGAGCTGGGCCAGATACTGGGACTTCAGGTAGCCGCGCAGCGTGCCGCGCACGAACAGCGGATCGAAGCCCCGCTGGACGTCCGTGAACGGCATCGGCTGCGAGATGTCGGCCAGCGGCGGGGCCAGCTCGCGCAGCGGCCGCAGGACCTGCATGCCCTCGTCGGGGTCTCCGGCGTAGACGCCGGCGACGATCGTGCAGGCCTTGTTGTGCACCTCCGCGGGGAGGTCCTCGTCGGCCGGCATCGTGAAGGACACGGTTTGCGCCGACACCTCGTCCGGAGCGGTGCTCATGTAGTCGCGGAAGCCGCGGATCACGTGCGCGGCCTCGGCCGCGGGGTAGAAGACGCCTGCGAAGGCCACGATCGGGTCGAGCGGATGGAGCTGGAAGCTGAACGAGGTGACGATGCCGAAGTTCCCTCCGCCACCGCGGATCGCCCAGTAGAGATCGGGGTTGGTGTCGGCCGAGGCGGTCCGGGCCTCTCCATCCGCGCACACGACCTGGGCCGACAGGACGTTGTCGCAGGAGAGCCCGTGCTTGCGTCGCACCCACCCCTGGCCGCCGCCGAGCGTGAGCCCCGCGACGCCGGTGTCCGAGACGACGCCTCCCGGAGCGACCAGACCGAAGCGCTGGGTCTCACGGTCGACGTCCCCCCACAGCGCGCCGCCTTGGACGCGGGCGATGCGGGCGTCGCGGTCGACGATGACGCCGTTCATCACTGCCAGATCGATCAGCAGGCCGCCGTCGACGCTGGAGAGTCCGGCTACCGAGTGCCCTCCACCGCGCACGGCGACGAGCAGACCGTGCTGCCTGGCGAACTGCACGGCGTCGACCACGTCCGCCGTGCCCGTGGCACGGACGACCACCGCCGGCCGGCCCGGATACATGGCGTTGAACGCCGGCCGGACCTGTGCGTAGCCGGGATCTTCGGGGACGAGCAGGTCGCCCCGGATCGCCGCCCGCAGCTCCTCCAGCGCCTGGTCGGACGGCCGCGTCTGCACTCCCGTGCCTGTCGCCTCGAATGCCGTCTGCGTGCTCAGCTCCGCGACTGCCATCGCCCTCAGCTCCTCTCATCGGTCGCAGCCACTTCATCGGCCCACGCACCCGCGATCAACTGCACGATCTGCAGTTGACCCGGGAGGTCGCCGGCGTACTGTTCGTGCCATGGCCGGCTACGGCCAGTTCTGCCCGATCGCCCAGGCCGCCGAGGTGCTCGCCGAGCGCTGGACGCCGCTCGTGATCCGCGAGCTGGCCCTGGTCGGCAGCCACCGCTTCAACGACATCCAGCGCGGCGTTCCGCTGATGTCCTCCTCGCTTCTCACCAAGCGCCTGCGACAGCTCGAGCGGGCGGGGATCATCGAGCGCCGGCCGCGCGAGGACGGGCTCGGCAACGAGTACCACCTGACCCCGGCGGGGGAGGAACTCGGGCCGCTGATGGAGCAGATGGGCGTCTGGGGCGAGCGCTGGGTGAGACGCCCCGTTCGCAAGGAGCAAGCCGATCCCGCGTCACTCATGTGGTGGATGCGCGGCACCATCAACCGCGACGCGCTGCCCTCCGGTCGCACCGTCATCCACTTCCGTTTCCGGGGCGTCGCGGACAAGCGGCGCTACTTCTGGCTCTTGCTCCCCGAGCTCGACGTGTGCCTGACCGACCCGGGGTTCGGCGTGGACATCACCGTGCGCACCGACCCCAAGACCCTCGCCGGCGTGTGGATGGGTGACATCGGCCTGGCGGCAGCGCTTCGCAGGCACGACATCGAGCTCGAAGGTGCCGAGCACCTCGTGCGCAGCTTCCCGAAGTGGTTCGGACTGAACCCCTTCGCCCGCGTCCAGCGCCCCCGTGCTTCCGCGGCGACCCGCCGCCGTTAGGCGCCCGAGAGGGTCGGCCTCCATCGTCGCTCGCGCCGCGGCCGAACAACAAGGGCACGAGGCTTCTAGCAACCGAGGGACCGCAGCCTCACCTCCGCCTCTCGCGCGACAAGCGAGCGTCCACGACGGCGTCGTGCTCGCTTCCCCCATGGACGACCAGGAGGAGTCCGAGCCGCCGGGCGACTCGTGCCCGCTTCGTCTAGCGATTGCGGTCGTCCGCGCCCGGCCGGACAACGCGTTCGCACGTCGTCCAAGCGAGCGTCTGCCAAGGGTCGGCGAAGACGCCCGCATGTCGCGAATTGCCCCAAGGTCTATTGCGGAGTCGCCCGGGCCTGGCCCGCGACCGCGATCTTGGCGCTCGGGCGTGCTTGGTCGATCCAAGGTCGCATCCCGAGCGCCCGGTAGCGCGCCTCTGCGCTCCGGAGGAACTTCCTCGCCTGGCTGGCGTCGTTCGGACGGCCACGACGCAGGAGAAGCCGGGCATAGCCGAGTTCGGTGTGCGCGATCAGAGGGTCGGCGCCGAGCTCCGAATGCATGACCAGCCCAGCGTCGAGGTGCTCGGCCGCCTGATCGAAGCGCCCGCAGATCGAGGCCAGTTCCCCAAGCGCCCCGGAGACGGAGCCGGCGACGAACTCGATGATCCCGACCGCGTTCCGGTCGGCGTACGGGAGCAGTCGCGAGTACAGCAGGTCGGCCGTGGTGGTGTCTCCGACCACCGCGCCCACCTTGGCGAGGAGCGTCATCCCGAAAGGCCATTCCTCGTTGAAGGGCAGCTGCGCGAAGCCGTCCTCCGCGAACTCGGCGAGGATCCGCCGAGCTTCGGTCTCGCGGCCAAGTTCGGCGTAAACGCTCGCAAGTACGCACCGGATCACCGGGTAGGCGGTCTGCTCACGGGCCAACCGTGCGAGGTCTGGCTCGAGCTCCTCGAGGCCTCCTCGCGCCGATCGAAGGGCGACGGTCTGCAGTCGGTGTGTGATCAGGGCGTTCCAGCTTTGGGACTCCTCCCCGAACGTAAAGGCGCGCTCGATGAGGCGCTCGGCGTCGTCGAACCGGCCACGCATGAGCGCAAACAGTGCTTGGCAGGCGGTCGCCTTCCACAGGAGGGCGGGCTCGAGCAGCCGCTCCGCGTTGTGGCCAACCGCCTGAAGCTCGGCCTCGAGGCCCCGCACATCGCCCAGCTCGAGGTAGGCGAGGAGAAGGTAGTCGTGCGCGGGCACGGCTCGTTCGGAATCGCCGATCTCATCCGCGAGCCGCGCCTGCTCGGCGGCCATCTCGATCCGCTCCGCAACGTTGTCCGGGGTCCACAGCGCGACGGCGGCGGTGTCGAGCGTGTGCGCGAGAAGCGACGGGTCTCGAAGGCGCCGCGCGATCGCGAGGGCCTGGTCGGAGTAGGCGCGTTCGCGGGCCGCTCCCGCCAACCGACTGAGCAGTCGCGCCCTCAGAGCGCTGTCGCCTGGCGGCGCTGCGCGCAGCGCTTCCTGCAGCAGGGGCACGATCGTCTTGTCCCCTCTGGCTGACGCCCACGCCGCCCGGCCTCCGTAGCCCAGCGCGGCTCGCGCGAGAAGCGCCGTGAGCCCCGCGCGCCGCGCGGCTTCGGCTGCCTCGAGGAACGTGGCTCGCGCGGCGGGCCCCTGACCCGAGCGCATCTGGCGTCTCCCAGCGAGAGCAGCAGCCCGCAGGCCCGCTCCGGGTCCGCGCGCTCCGATTGCCGCACAGCGGCGAGCGCCATCTGAATAGAGCTGCACCGCCTGTTCGTACGCGAGCACGGCGACTGCGCGGGAGCCGGCCCGCCGGGCGTAGTCGACCGCCTTCTCGCCGTCTCCACCCGCGGCAGACTCGAAGAAGTGATGCGCGAGCTCCGCGAGATGGGTCTCAAGATCCGAGGAGTACAGAGCCTCGAGCGCCTCGCCGGCCTGCCGGTGGAGCTGTACCCGCCGACTTCTTGAAAGGCGGTGGCAGGCGGCGTCCCGGATCAAGGCGTGGACGAAGCGCATACGGCCGATCACGCCAGGAACCTCCGAGACGACGCGCCTCGATGCCCTCGTCGAGCAACGCGAGGATGGCGCCGCGCTCGAGTCCGCTGACACCCGTCAGCGCATCGAGATCGAACTCGCGGCCGAGCACCGAGGCGTTGGCGAGGAGCCGATTGCACTCGTCCGACAGGTGGCGTAGACGGCGGCCGATCACATCCCTCACGCTCTCCGGGATCGCAAGCGGCGTCATCGCCGGCTCGTCCAGGCCTCTCTCCGCGGCGAGCAGCCGCACGACCTCGCCGACGAAGAGAGGATTGCCATCGGTCCCGGCGTGCACCGCCGCGCTCAAGTCCGCTGCGGGCGCGCCGGGCGCGGTGAGCTCGATGAAGCGGGCGACGTCGGCCTCGCCCAGGCCGGCGAGCGCAAGCGTTCGCGTGA
>JBOGYU010000017.1:0-23703 GCA_050696935.1 Solirubrobacteraceae bacterium
CCCGCGAGCGCCCCCGCGCCGGCCAGGCCGCCCACGATCTGTGCGATGTCCATCACCGCCGTGCGTGCGTCCAGGTTGTCATGCTGGATGTGCTCGGCGAGGTCGATACCGGCGGCGACGGCACCGCTCACCGCCGAGGCGGTGAGGGCCCAGACGCCGGCCACAGCCACCGTCCCGGTGCCGAACGTGGCCAGCGTGAGGCCGACGGCTGCGAGACCCAGGCCCAGATAGGTGAAGAACTTCTTCCAGGTGAGCCGGTCGCGGACGTTGACGGTGCCGGCGATCCCGCCGGACACATGGAACTGGACCAGGCCGGCGGGATAGTGGTCAGGGTCGTCGAGCTCGCCGAACAGCGCCAGTGGCGGGCCGCTCTGCTTGGGGTCCGCGTCGGCGGAGTAGGTGTACGGCTTGGCCGGGTTAGTGAGGTCCTTGAGCTTCCAGGTGTCGCCCTCGCGCCAGCAGTACAGCGCCAGCGGGATCGCGTTCACGTAGCCGCTCTCGTCCTTGAACTTCTTGTCAGGATGGAAGACGGCGGAGGGCCGGGCGACGCCCGACTTGCCGGACAGCGTCGCCAGCTGGTCCTGCAGCTGGGACATGTATCTGGCCTCTTGCGCGTCCTCGCGCTTGACGCCCTTTGCCGACTCGTAACTGTCGGCGACCCAGCGGTCGAGCCCGCGCACCAGGTGGCGGTAGCTCGCGAGCGCCTGTGCCCACTTGCCGGCTCGCAGCGCGTCGGCCGCGCCGTAGCCGTACCCGCGGTTCTCGATCACGCGGCCCCCGAGGCTGGTCCGGCTGGCCCCCGTGTAGGTGTTGCCGCTGCGCGTGGACATGTGCACGGCCTGGAGCTCGTTCCACGTCGTCAGCGTGTTCATCTGGTTCTCGAGCGCGATCGCGAGCCCCGCCGCGCCCATCTGCTGCATGAAGCCGATCGGCTCGCCCTTCATCGAGGCGATCTCGATCGTGATCATCGCCTGCGAGAGGCTGGCCCAAGCGTTGTAGAGCTTCATGTCCAGCACGCCCGCGTCCGCCGCCTTCTTGCGCATCGGCATCATCGCGGTCTCCAGCAGCGTGACCTGCTCGGAGAAGCTGCCCTGCTTGGCCTGGGCGCTCATGACCACCACGGCCTTGGCGTTGCGATCGGCCTCCAGGTCGGCGGGCCCGGGGTTGGCCATGCCGCCCGTCAAGAAGCCGTACCGGTACTGGAAGCTGAACGTGCGGTCGCCAGCGACCGCGGGGCCGGTGAGCCGGACGCGATGGTTTCGCTGGCGCTCTGGCGGCCCGCCTCCGTCGGCCTCAGACGGCGTGGTGAGCTGGTCGAACAGCTGCAGGTCGGCCTTGCCGTCCCCGTCGAGGTCGATGCCCACGCTGGTCGCCCCCGTGTCGACGAGCCGGCCGCGGATCGGGCCGCTCAGCTTGACCTCGGCCCCCATGCCCCCGCCCGTGGGCTCGCCGTCGTTGAGCGCGGTGATGCCGAACGCGCCCTTGCCGTCGCCGCGGTCGCGCACCGTGACACGGAACTCGTCGCCGTGGGCACCGAGGCGGATGTCCCAGGCGATGATCGCTCCCGCCACCTGTGTCTTGATGCCCTCGCCGACGTCCGCCTGCCCCTTCGGGTCGGGCGGGAAGAGGTAGTTGATGGCCCGGTCGCCGAGGCTGACGACGTACTTGGCCTCCTTGTCGTTCAGCGCCCCGGGCCAGATGTTCAGGAAATGGGTGTTGCTCGGGATGACCAGCGAGATCCGGGTCGGCGCCTTGCCGTCGGTGACCTCGGTGACGATCGGGAACAGGCTCCCGCGCGTCGCCGAGCGGGGGACGTCGAAGGTCGCCGTCCGCTCCTGGCCCGTCGACTTCTGGGTGATGTGGACCTTCAGCTTGCTGACCAGGTCCTTGTAGTTCGGGTCCTCGTAGTTCTCGACGGCGGTCAGTGTGACCGCGAGCTCCTTGCGCTGGTCGCCGTCGCCGTCGATCTCCGCCCGCAGCTCGGGGGTCTTCTGGCCGAGCTTCATAGAGAACGAGGGGTTCTCGCCGGGATGCTCCTCGGGGACCGGCGCCGGGATGTCGGCCTCGCCGGCCTTGGGGTCGAGCACCCACAGCGAGGAGGAGAACACGCTGCTGCCCTCCACGATGGCGTCGAAGTCGTGCTGGCGCCCGCGTGACTGGGGCCGCTCGTCGAACGACGGGGTGCTCCTGAGCCGGACGAGCTTCCTGCCGTCGCCGTACAGGTCGATCTCCACGGAGGTGCCCTCGCCGGCGCTCATGTTTGGGGTCAGCGGCTTGGGCGCGACCGACACGGTCAGGCGCTTGGTGTTGTCCTTGACGAACGGCCCCGTCGTCGCGTGCGGCCCGGTGTAGCGAACTACGATCTCGAGCTTGTCGTCGCCGAAGTTGCGCTGCGCGGCGAGGGAGATCTCGAACGAGTCCTTGGCCCAGGTCACCTTGAGCGGCGCCGGCATGACGTCGGACTTCGCGGGATCGGCCACCGGAGGGCTCTGGCGCGCGACCACGGCCGGTCGCGACTCCACGATGCCCGTCGCCTGCGGTCGCCCCGACAGCAGCCGCGCCACGGCGGCGTTGCCCGCCGACCGCTGCAGAGCCACGATCTGCTGCGCTGACGGGGCGAGAGCGGGCGCTGAATCGGCCTGGGCGGGCGGCGACGGTTCCGCCGTCTGGGTGGAGACCGAGCGCTGCTCTCCTACCTCACCATGGCCTGCCAAGGCACCGCGCACGCTCTCAGCCGAGCGGCAGCGTGTCAAGCGGCAGCTTGGATTGCGGAGCGGCTCGGGGCCGGTGCCCCTCCTTGAGGTGATCGACAGGCGGGCGCGTCAGGGGGCGACCGGGTACACCTCGAGCTCGTAGAGCGAGTACCCGAACTGGGTGGCCCGGCCGAGGCCGTGCATCCGGACATAGCGCGTGTCGGGGGCGTCCAGTCGCAGCGATTCGGTGCCACCCTGGCTGACCGGGACCGTGGCGGCCGTCGTCCAGCGGGTGCCATCCGGCGACGTCAGGATCTCGTACCGGCTGGCGTGCGCGGTTTCCCAGCGCAGGACCACCCTGCCCACCCGCTGTGGGTTGGCCAGCTCGACCTGCAGCCACTGGTCGTCGGTCCACGGGGACGACCACCTGGTCGAGGCGTCGCCGTCGATGGCCCTGTCGGCTGTGAACTGGGGCAGGTCATCCTCCACCGACGATGCCGTGGCCACCGCGCCGTTGGACGCCAGCGCCACGTTGGTGGTCGCGGTTCGCGGCCACACGGCCACGGTCAGCGTGGCGGTGACGGTCTGGTGGCCGCTGCGCACGGTCACCGGCACCCGGTAGGTCCCGGTGGGGAGACCGGTCGCGGCCTCGACCTGCAGGGTCACGGCGGCCCGGGCGCCACGGGAGAGGACGAACGTCCGGCTGGCCGGAGTGACCGTGATGCCCGCGGGCGCCGCCGCCTCCAGCTTCACCGCTTGGTCGTCCGCGCGGGTTGCAGCCACCATCGCGGTGACCGCCGCCCCGGCGCCGCTGTCGAGGTCGAGCGTGGCCGGCGCGAGGGTGATCGCTGCCGGGGGCTCGTCGTCGTACGCCGGGAGGATCTCCGCCACGACGGGCGGCGGCGAACCGGCCGCCCAGACCAGCCTGACGGCCGTGGCGACCAGGCCCCGCGCGCGCAGCGCCGTATAGCTGCCGCCGGAGAGCCGGCCGATGCCGACCCAGCGCGCCTCGGCGCCGTCGCCGGTGCGAACCTGCACGTCCGCACCGGCCGGCGTGCCGCCCTGCTGCAGTACGAGCAGCTCGTGCAGCGGGCGGGCGGTCGGCAGCGTCACGGTCAGCGCCTCGCCGGCCGCCGGCGCGCGGGCCGCTTCGTATTCGGTGGCGAGGTCGCCGTCGGCGGCCCGCGCGAGCGCCCCGTCCGCGGCCGGCTCCGGCACTCCCGACACGACCGCCATGTCACCGCGGCGAACGGTGAGCTCGCGCACCACCACCCAGTTGCCCTGCGGCTGGGTGGCGCGCAGCCGCACGAACCGTGCGGTCGTGCCGGCGGGCAGGTCGACCCTCACCTCGGACGCCCCGGCGAACTCCGGACCGCTGGTCCAGGTCGTGCCGTCGCTGGAGTACTCGACCACACCGCTGTGGATGTAGTCGTCCGGGCTGTCGCTCTTGGCCATCAGCGCGTCGACGCCGGTGACCGGCCGCACCTTGCCCAGGTCGACGCCGACGTAGTGACCAGGCTGAGCGGGCGCGGCGCCCCAGAAGTACGTGTCCGAGTCGCCGTCGGTCATGTTCGCCGTCGGGAACCGGTCGTCCAGGAGCGGCAGGTTCGTGAGCGGGCTCACCTCCGTGACCCCGAGCCAGCGGGTGCTCTCGCCGAGGGCGTCGCGGACGAACTCCTCCAGGGCGGGGTCGAGCTCGACCCGGATCTCACGCGTCGCGTCGAGGCCGACCCAGGTGAACGACCGCGCATGGGCGATCAGGCCGGGCAGTGCCCGGCGGTCGGCCCAGGCCTCTTCCCCGCGGCCGGCGCGCTGCGCGACCAGCATGTCGAGGGCGACCAGCCCTGCCTGACCCCAGGCCCGCGTGGCGTCGAGCCACGGCTCCGTCTCGGCCAGGAACCCGGGGTTGTCCAGGCGGGCGCGCAGCACGTCCGGCGCGTCGTGCACCTGGCGCAGGGCGCGGCGCAGCGGCTTGGCCGCGGCGCTGTGCCCGGTCGACCACGCCGGCCAGAACCGGTCGATCTCCGCGGAGAGCTCCGGACCGGGCCGCGGATCGAGGCGGGAGGAGCGGTTGACGTCGGCGAAGGCGCGCAGGGCGGCGGCGGTGCCGGCGTCACCGCCCGCCAGCTCGGCAAGCCCCGCGGCCCAGGACTTCGCCGGGTCGTACGCGACGTCGTTCCAGGCGTAGTCGGCCACGTTGAAGAGCGACGTCTTCGACGCCTCCGCCTGCGGCATCGGGTTGGCGGTCAGCCCGATCGCCGAGGCGGACAGCCCCGGCTCGCGCCCGAGGAACGGGCCGAGCAGCAGTCGCGACGGCACGTAGTCGTTGACCGGGTAGTTGTCCCAGAGCTGGATCGGGTGGCCGAACACCTCGCGGGCGGCGGCGACGTCGGCCCGGGTGATCGTCGGGGCGATCACGTCCATGCCGGTCCACTGCACGACGACGTCCCGGTCGAGGTCGGTGGCGATCACGTTCGTGTAGCCGGTCCGGGCCGTGCCCCAGTACTCGGTCGGCACCACCTGCAGGGGCTCCGTGCCGGGGCGCGTGGCGACGAACTCGCGCTGCACCCGGTTGACGAGGCGCGCCTGGGCCGAGGCCGCGGCGGCGGGCCCGCTGCCGAACGTCTCGCGGTCCTCCTCGCAGTGCCACCGCTGATAGTCGATGTCGTCGAACGCGACGACGAAGGAACGCACGCCGATCGACCACAGCGACTCGAACTTGGCGATCAGCGCGTCGGCCTCCGACGCCTCGGAGAAGCACACCGACAGACCGGGTGAGAGCACGTAGCTGAACTCGACGTGGTTGCGCTTCGCCCGCGCCACCAGCGCGCCGATCCGAGCCAGCTCGTCGTCCGGGTACGGCCGGCGCCACTCGGCACGCAGGTAGGGGTCGTCCTTCGGCGTATAGACGTAGAGGTTCATCTTGTGGCGGCCGTAGTAGTCGAGCTGGTCGAGCCGCACCTCGTGGGACCACGGCGGGCCGTAGAACCCCTCGACCACGCCGCGCCGGCGCAACGACGGCCAATCGCGGATCTCCACGCCGCGCAGCGACGCGCTGCCGGGCGACTTGCGGACGAGCTGACGCAGCGTCTGGGCGGCGTAGTAGGTGCCGCTCGCGTCGACCCCGTCCAGGACGATGCGGGAGCGGCCGTCCGCGCCGTTGCCCACGGCGAGGACGTACCCCTCGGGGGCGATCCCCTCCGCGCCGCCGGCGCCGAGGGCGCGCAGCGCACCCGCGGTGGCGGCGCTCTCGTCGAGGTACACGGTGAGCCGGTCTGGCCCCGTGCTGCCGGGATCTTCGATCTGCCGGATCGTGGGGACGCCTGCGCGCCGGAGCACGTCGCGGACGACGGCGAGGGCCGAGGCATCGGTCGCCTCGCCGGTGACCACGGTGACCGTCTGCGGAACGCGCACGACCTCCGGGCGGAGGCGCATCGACTGGGGGACCGGGGACACCTCAGGCGTCGAGGAGGCGGATGACGCGGGGCAGGCCGAGGCCAGGATCAGGCCGGCCGCGACGGTGAGGGCCGGCGGCAGTCGGCGCGCGCGCATGTCGAGTCACAACCTTCCGTGCGCCTGGCGGCGCTGTCGTCCGAGGGCGTCGAGCGCGACGGCGGCGAGCAGGACGCCGCCGGTCACCATGAACTTCACCGACGACTCGAGCGCGAGCAGGTCCATCCCGTTCGAGATGGAGCCGATGACGAGCGCGCCGAGCAGGGCGCCCCACACCGACCCGCGCCCGCCGAACAGGCTCACGCCCGCGATCACCGGGCCGGCGATCGCCAGCAGGAGAAGGTCGCCGGAGCCGGAGGACTGGTTCACCGCCAGCAGGCGCGCGGCCGCCATGATCCCGCCGGCGGCCGCAAGCGTCGAGCAGAGCACGAAGACGAGCGTCCGGGTCCGCGCAACCGCGATCCCCGCGCGCCGGGCCGCTTCGGCGTTGCCGCCCACGGCGTACACGTGCCGGCCGAACGTCGACTTCGTCATGACGACGTGGAGCAGGATCACCAGTCCGACGAGGATGAGGGCGGCCAGCGGCACGCCACGGTCGGCGTTGACGATCGCCACCGCCGCCACGATCGCCGCGGCCGAGGCGCCGACGCGCAGGCCGACGATCGGGAGCGGCTCGAGCTCGAGGCCCGCCGCCTGCCGGCGCCGCCGGCTCCCGAGTGACAGGAGCACGATCGCGGCGATGGATCCCGCCGCCACGAGCCAGCCCAGCGCGTCCTCGAGGAACGTGCCGGCGAGGTTGATGATGCCGGGATCGGTGAGGTTGATCGTGCCCTCGTCGCCGAGGACGGCCAGCAGCGCCCCCTGCCAGCCCAGCAGGCCCGCGAGCGTCACCACGAAGGACGGGATCCCCAGCCGCGTGGCGACCGTGCCCTGCAGCAGGCCGATGGCGGCGCCGGCGGCGAGGCCGGCGAGGATCGCCGGCCCCGCGCCCCATCCCGCCTTGACGGACAAGCTCGCCGTGACGGCCCCGGCGAGGCCGCTGACCGCGCCGACGGAGAGGTCGATCTCACCCAGCAGCAGCACGAGCACGACGCCGATCGAGATCGTCCCGACGGCTGCGATCTGCAGCGTCAGGTTGGTCAGGTTGACCGCCGTCAGGAACCGGTCGTTGGCGATCGTGAAGATCGTCCAGATGATCGCCAGCACCAGCAGCACGCGCAGCGAGCCGAGCTCGCCCTCTGCCAGCCGGCGGAGGGCGTCCCGCGGGCTCAGCCGGTCGACTCCAGGGCCCGCGCCCGGGCCCGCGGGAACGACGTCCCGGGTCTCGGCGGTCGCGGTTTCTCCCGTCGCGCTCATGCCGGCGGCTCCGCCCCGATCCCGCCCGAGCCGCCGGCGCCGGTGATCGCGCTGACGACCGCCTGATGGTGGCGGGGCTCGGCCGCGAACTCGCCCGCGTTCCGCCCGAGCCGCAGGACGACGATGCGATCGGCGACGGCGAACACGTCGGCGAGGTTGTGCGAGACGAGCACGACGCCGAGGCCCCGCTCCCGCAGGCGCCCGACGAGGTTGAGCACCTGCTCGGTCTGCGCGAGGCCGAGCGCCGCGGTGGGCTCGTCGAGGATCACCAGCCGAGGCTCCCCGAGCATGGCGCGCGCGATCGCGACCGTCTGGCGCTGGCCGCCGGAGAGCATGCCGACCTCGGCGCGCACGGAGCGCAGGGTGCGTACGGCGAGGGAATCCAGGAGCTCGCGCGCTCGGTGCTCCATGGTGATCTCGTCCATCGGGATCCCCCGCACCGGGCCGCGCGTGCGCTCGCGGCCCAGGAACAGGTTGTCGACGACGTCGAGGTTGTCGCAGAGCGCGAGGTCCTGGTAGACGAACGCGATGCCCAGCCGCACCGAGTCCTGAGGGTTGTGGATCCGGACCGGGCGGCCGTCGAACTCGATGCTCCCCTCGTCCGCGGGCGCGACGCCGGCGACGGCCTTGATGAGCGTCGACTTCCCGGCGCCGTTGTCGCCGACCAGGGCGACGACCTCGCCGGGGCGCACCTCGAAGTCGACGCCGCTGAGCGCCTGCACCGACCCGAAGCGCTTCGAGGCGCCCCGCAGCCGCAGGAGCGTCCCGCCGGGAGCCGGCGCAGGGGGGCGGTCCGCCTGCGTCGTGGCCGTCACGTCACTCGATCCCCGCGTCCGCGCACGCGGTCGCGTACTCGTCCGTGCAGATCTGGCTCGCCTTCACGAAGCCGTCCTCGATGACGGTCTCCTGGATGTTGTCCTCGGTGATCGAGACCGTGTCGATCAGCACGGACGGGACGTCCTCGCGGCCGTTGTTGGTCTTGGCCGTTGCGATGTTCGGAGGCTGCTTCTCCTGGGCCAGCGCGACCGCCAGCTGGGCGGCCGCCGATGCGATCTCCCTGATCGGCTGGTAGACCGTCATGAGCTGTTCGCCCGCGAGGATCCGCTGGAGCGCTGCCACCTCGGCGTCCTGGCCCGTGACCGGCCGCGTGGCGGGATCGATGTCGGCGCCCTTGAGCGCCGCGATGGCGCCGCCGGCCATGCCGTCGTTGGCGACGTACACGCCGTTGAAGCCGTCCTTACCGACGCTCGTGATCGCCTGTTCCATCTCGGTCTGCGCCTTGTCGGGGCTCCAGTCGGGGGTGTCGTACTCCTTTGCGATCTCGACGCCCGCGGCATCCAGGACGCTGTGGGCTCCCTCCTTGTACGGCGCGGAGTTGCTGTCGGTGGGCGAGCCGTTGATCATCACGACCGGCCCGGTCGGGTTGCCCGCCTGCTCGAGCGTCTCGAGCAGGACCTCACCCTGCTGGACGCCCACCTTGTAGGGGTCGATGGAGACGTAGTAGTCGAGGTCGGCGTTCGAGACGAGCCGGCCGTAGCTGATGACCGGGATGTCCGACTGCTTCGCGCGCGCGACGATGCTCGCGGCGGACTTCACGTCGACGGCATCGAGCACCATGACCTCCGCCCCGTTGGTGATCGCCTGCTCGGCCTGCTGCTGCTGCTTGGCGGGATCCTGGTCGGCGTTCGCGTAGATCACCTCGCAGCCCGGGCAGAGCTCCTCGACCTTGTTGATGAAGTTCGGGCGGTCCTGCTGCTCGTAGCGGGTGGTCTTGGACTCCGGCAGCAGGAACGCGATCTTGCCTCCGGCGTCGCCGGCTGCGGCGCCTCCAGCCGAGTCCGCGTCGTCGCCTCCGCACGCGGTCGTCCCCAGCGCGAGCGCAGCGACGCAGCACGCCGCGGCGCCGGAGCGCGTGATCGAGATGGACATGCGCCTCCCCCTTCGCCCGCTTCGACTTCGAACGTGGCCGCGGCCCGGGCGAAGCCGTCGGATGGATGAAGATAGCACTGGTGGTAAAGACCAGTCAAGGAAGAAATATGAGATCTCTCGCCAAGTGGGCCAAATAGAGCTGCGTTCGGGCTTGTGGTCTGTACCAATTCGGGTATCGTGCCATCGATGCACGCAACGCCGCGCGACCTGGGAGGGGTGCCGTGATCGGTCGACGGATGGCCGCGGAGATGCTCGAACAGCCGCGCGTGCTGGCCGCGCTCGCCCGCAGGCGAGATGCGATCGCATCCTCGGTTCGGGCGGTACTGCCCGATCCTCTTCACGGGACGGTGCTCGTCGCGCGCGGTTCCTCCGACCACGCCGCGACGTACGGTCGCTACCTGCTGGAGCCCGCGACGCGTCGACCCGTGGCGCTCGCCGCCCCGAGCCTGCAGACGCTCTACGCCGCGCCGGTGGACTACCGCAACTTCCTCGTCGTGGCGGTGAGCCAGTCGGGCCGAACGCCCGAGATCCGGACGATGGTCGAGCGCCTGGCCGCCGCCGGCGCCCGCACGCTCGCCATCACGAACGAGCCGGACAGCCCGCTGGCCTCTGCCGCCGATGCGGCGATCGAGCTCGAGGCGGGTACCGAGCACGCGGTCCCGGCGACGAAGACCTTCACCGCTCAGGCGCTCGCCTTCGCCATCGTGGCCGAGGCGCTTGGTGCCGTCCCGTCGACGGACGATGACTGGGCACGGCTGCCGGCGGCCGTCGAGTCGGTGCTGGCGGACGACGCCCCCGCCGCCCGGGTGGCCGGCGCGATCGGCGACGCTCCGAGCCTCATCACCACGGCGCGCGGCTACTGCTACCCGATGGCGCTCGAAGCGGCGCTGAAGCTGAAGGAGACGACCGGGATCGTGGCCGAGGGCCATTCGGCCGCCGACCTGCGTCATGGGCCCACGGCCGTGGTGACCGCCGGCTTCCCCGTCCTCGCGATGGCCACCGCCGGACCGGCGGCGCACGACGTCGCCGACCTCGTAGCGGAGCTCCGTGAGCGCGGCGCGGCCGTCAGCGAGATCTCGGATCGCCCGGACGCCGAGCTTCCGATCCCGGCGGGGCTTGCCGAGCCGCTCTCGGCGCTCGCCGCCGTCGTCCGCGCGCAGCAGCTGGCGCTCGCGCTCGCGCGCCACCGCGGCGTCGATCCCGATGCGCCGCATGGGCTCTCCAAAGTGACGATGACCACCTGAGCCGTCCATGCTGCTCGGAGTCAGCCAAGCCCTGGTGGGCGACACCCTCGTGCGGGGCGACGTTCGTGTCGAGGACGGGCGGATCGACGCCGTCGGCGTGCTCCCTCCCGGCGGCGGCGGCGTCGCCGCCCCTGGCTTCGTCGACCTTCAGGTCAACGGCTTCGCCGGCGTCGACTTCCTCGCCGCCGACCCGCTCGACTATGCGACCGCCGGCGAGGCGCTCGCGACGACCGGCGTCACCGGGTATCTGCCGACGTTCATCACGGCCCCCGAGCACGAGCACGCAAATGCGATCGCGGCCGCTTCGGCGGCGAGTGCCATGCCGGGACCGCGGATCCTGGGCGTCCACCTCGAGGGCCCGTTCCTGTCCCCGGCCTGGCCGGGAGCCCACGATCCGCGGCATCTCCGGCTGCCGGCGACCGCGCTCATCGATCGCCTGGCGTCCGCGGGCTCGATCGCGCTCGTAACCCTGGCGCCGGAGCTCCCGGGAGCGATGGACGTCATCCGTGACCTCGTCGGCCGCGGCATCGTCGTCTCGTGCGGCCACTCGGATGCGGATGCGGCGGTGGCCCATGCCGCCTTCGACGCCGGGGCCCGGGCCGTGACGCATCTCCACAACGCGCACCGTCGCTTCGGCCACCGCGATCCCGGCCTGGGTGGGGTCGCACTGGTGCGGCCGGAGGTCACCGTCCAGGCGATCGTCGACGGCGTCCACCTGGCGCCGGAGGTTGCGTATGGCGCCTTCCGCGGGACACGGGAGCGCTTCAGCCTCGTCACCGACGCGATGGCCGCGGCCCGCCTCGGCGACGGGCGGTACCGACTGGGCTCCCAAGAGGTGCAGGTGGAAGGGATGCAGGCGCGACTGGCCGACGGCACGTATGCGGGCAGCGTGCTCACCATGGACGCCGCCGTCCGTAATCTCGTGGCCCTCGGAGCGACGGAGGTCGAGGCGCTGCTGTCCGCGTCGCGCGCACCGGCTCGGCTGCTGGCCCGCGCGGACGTGGGAGTCCTGACCCCGGGAGGTCCGGCCGACCTCGTGGTGCTCGACGATCGCCTGGAGGTTCAGGCAACCCTCGTGGGAGGCCGCCAGCTCGTCGTCGCCTGAGCGACTCAGCGCAAGGGGGGACGCAGCTCCGTCACGAGCCGGTAGCGATCGCCGCGGTAGATCGAGCGGACATACTCGAGCACCACGCCCTCGTCGCTCTCGGTGACCCGCTCGAACAGGAAGGCCGGTGCGTGCAGCGGAACGCCGAGGATCCTCGCTTCCAGCTCGTTGGTGACCGTCGGCTCGATCGTCTGCACCCCGGAGGCGATCACGAGCCCGAGCCCCTCACTCAGCAGCTCATAGAAGGAGCGCTGTTCCAGGTCCTCGCGCCGAAGATGAGGTGCGATCCGCTTGGGGACGTGCAGGAACTCGATCGCCATCGTCTCGTCATCGGCGAGTCGCAGGCGCTCGATCACCCAAACCGTCTCCATCGGCGAGATGCGCAGCCGCTGACCCAGCTTCGCGCCGGCGCTGACGTGGCCGAACGAGAGCACCCTGCTGCCCGGACGCATGCCCCGGCGCGCCATGTCCTCCGAGAACGAGGTCATGGTGAGCGGCAAGGCGATCTTGGGCTCGGTGACGTACGTCCCGCTGCCATGCCGGCGCAAGAGGAGTCCCTCGCGCACGAGCTCGTCGATCGCCGCGCGCAGCGTCGGCCTGGAGACGCCGAGGTCCGCCGCAAGGCGTCGCTCCGAGGGAATCGCCTGCCCGACCTCCAGGCGCTCGAGCATCGCCAAGACCTCGTCGCGGACGAGCGACTGCTTGGTGCCGTGCGGCCGCGGGCCGCCGTTGCGTTGTCCTCGGTTGGTGATCACAGGCGCCGTCCAGCCGACCATACCGTGCGCCGGCGAAGTGGACAAGACCAATTTCGCCGGACCGGGCGTCGAGAGACTACGACCCGGCGGAGCTCACAGCGGACGGCCCAGGGCCGGTCCGATGGCTCCGCCGCTCGCGTCGAGATAGCCACGCGCCTCCCGGGCGTCGACGCCGCGCGCGAGGCTGACGACCGCCACGGGGAGGTCTTCGCCGGACGCTGCGAGCGCGTCCGCCGCCGCCTTCTCGGTGCATCCGGTGGCCGTGACGCAGATGCGGATCGCCCGGTCGCGCAGCTTCTCGTTGGAGACCCTCATACAGGCCATGAGATTCCCGAGGGTGCGTCCACGACGGACCATCACCGCGGTCGAGAACGCGTTGAGGACGAGCTTCTGCGCGGTTGCGGCCTTCAGGCGGGTCGATCCCGAGATGGCCTCCGGACCGACGGGCACCTGGATCGCGACGTCGACGGACCGTGAGAGCTCCGAGCCGCGCTCACAGGTCACCGCCGCCGTGAGCGCGCCGGCGCCGGTGGCCACCGCCATCGCGGCCAGGACGTACGGAGTCCGCCCGCTGGCGGACAGGCCGACGACGACGTCGTCAGGGCCGGTGCCCAGCCGCGCGATCGACGTCGCGCCCTCGCCGCGATCGTCCTCGGCGGCGGCCTCCTCCGGGCAGCCGGGGATCAGACCGTCCCCCGCCATCAGGGCCACGACGGCGTCGTCCTGGACTCCGAAGGTCGCGCTCCACTCGGCAGCGTCGAGCAACCCGACACGCCCGGCGGATCCCGCCCCGACATAGAGCACCCGGCCGCCACGGCCCATCCGCTCTGCGGCGGCCTCGGCGAGCGCGGCGATGTCGCGCTCGACTGCCTGAACCGCGCTGAGCACCCGGTCGTGCCCGCCGACGACCGCTCGCACGACGTCCACGGTCGCCAGCCGATCGAGGTCCACGAGGTCCGGATCCATTCCCTCGGTCGCCGGGCGTTCGGTCGGTCGGGCGCGCACAGCCGGCATCTTCCCACCTGCCGCCGCGCGGACCAGCAGACGCTGCAACGCGAATGGGCGTACGCGCTCGAATACGCCTCCAGCGCAGCCCGTCGGGCCTCACTGCCACACTGGGTGCGCCACTACAACGAGCGGCGCACCCACAGCGCCCTCGGCAACCGCCCTCCCATCGAACGCGTTCGGGAGGTCACCGGGCTCAACACCTAGAGCCGGCGCGCACTGACTCGTGAAGGGATCGCGCCGGGCACCATCGATCTCGCCTGGCTCGCACGGGTTCCGCGCCAGTTGCCAGACGGCTAGTGGTCGACGAATTCGATCCCGTAACGGGGGGGCGGCGACGGCGTAGCGCGCCGCCAACTCGGCGATGTTGTCGAGGGGAGCTCGGGTGGGGTCCGCGGCCCGCTCGAGGGTCTCCTCGAAGAAGTGCTCGATGTTGGCCGGGCTGAAGGTGAGGATCAGTCGCGCCGCGGTCGTGCCCGAGTTGTGGAAGCGGTGCACGGTGCCCCTCGGGACGTTGACGAAGTCTCCGACGCCGCCGGTGATCGTCTCCTGGCCGAGCAGGAAGTCGCACTGCCCCTCGACGATGTAAAAGGTCTCGTCCTCGTTCCGGTGGATGTGCGGGGGCGGTCCGCCGCCGGGCGGCACGAACGCCTCCATCGCGAAGTATGCGCCCCCCGACTCCGCGCCGGTGACGAGAAACCGGTAGACGTCGCCGGGACCGATGAAGGTGTCGCCGCTTCCGGCCGGCCGGTACAGCAGTTCACCGTGGGACTTCGTGAACGTCGGGGAGGTCACGTCTGCTCCTTGTGTTGGGGGGCGGACGATGTTCGGCCACAGTGCTGCGCGCCGCATCATGGGAATGCCTAATGTCGTTGCGCGTGCAATCGTCCTACTCGCCACAGGCCGCCGAACCCCATATCCGTAGGGCCTTCGCGTACGGGCCCTGCATGCATGCGCCGAAGAGGACTCGACCTCCACCCGGCTATCCCGGACCAGGCCCTCAACCTGGTAACCCGGGTGTCATATCCGTCCAGACCGCGCCAAATCGTCCAGATCGTCCAGCGGCGTGGACGATCTGGACGCATCGGACGATCTGGATGTTGCCCTGGTCCTCGCGCCGCCGGCATCCGGCGCGCCGGTCCGCTTCACCGTGCGCCTCGACGGCCAGCCGCCCGGTGACGCCCACGGCCTCGACGCCCGAACAGGAGTCCGATCGCGAGTTGCTCGCGGCCGTTGGCGACGGCGCTGTTGAGTCCGAGGATGACTGTGAACCCGCCGATGAACAGCACCAGCCCGGTCGCACCGCTCAGATCGCGGCCGAGGTAGGCGCCTAGCGCGGCGAATCCGACCGCGACGGCGACGAACCCCATGACCTCTGGCCAAGTAGTTCCCGAGCGTCGCGCTCGATCGCGTTGGCGCCGGTAGCCGGGGCGTCGTAGGTGTTGCTGATCGTGCTCATGGTGTGCCTGCCGTCTCTTGACGTTGTGGTGATCCGTCGAGCGACTCGCGACCCTCCCCGAAGACGCGCGACGTCTGTTGCTCGTCGCAGCGGCCGAGCCGGTCGGCGATCCACTGCTCTTGCAGCGCGCATGCGAACGCCTCGGGATCGCGCTCTCTGCGGTTGACGCGACGGACGGATTGCTGGCACTCGAAGAGCGCGTGACCTTCCGCCATCCCTTGGCCCGCTCAGCCGTGTACCGGTCGGCCGGCGGGCCGGAGCGCCGGGCCGCTCACTTGGCCGTTGGCGGAGGTAACGAATCGAAACGTCGATCCAGATCGTCGTGCGTGGCATCTGGCTGCTGCGGCTGCCGGGCCTGACGAGGGGGTCGCGCGCGAGCTGGAGCTCTCGGCGGGCCGGGCGCAAGCGCGCGGCGGCCTCGCGGCTGCGGCAGCATTTCTGCAGCGTGCGGTCGCGCTGACAGGCGATGCCGCGCGCCGAGCTGACCGAGCGCTCGCAGCCGCCCAGGCCAGCCTGGGGGCGGGGGGCGTTCGATGTGGCTCGTGGGCCACTGGCGGCCGCGGAGGCCGGACCGCTTGACGAGCTCGGGCGAGCGCGCGTGGATCTGCTCCAGGCCGAGGTCGCGTTTGCCCAGAAACGCGGCAGCGACGCTCCACTGCTGCTGCTCCAAGCGGCAAGGAAGCTCGAGACGCTCGACGTACGCCTCTCGCGCAACACGTACCTGGATGCGTGGGCCGCGGCGCTGTTCGCCGGCCGGCTGGCGAGTGCCGGCGGCAGCCTGCTCGACGTCTCCCGCGCCGTGGTGACTGCGCCCGCTCCGGCGGGTCCTCCGCTTGCGTGCGATCTGCTGCTGGACGGCCTCGGGCTGGTCTTCACCGAGGGGCGCCCCGCCGCGACGCCTGTGCTTCGGCGCGCGGTCGCTGCGTTCGCGAGTACCGAGGTCTCCGTGGAGGAGATGCTCCGGTGGGGTTGGCTGGCGACGCGGGCGGCCAACTTCCTGTGGGACTACGACAGCTGTCTCGAGATCGGCATGCGCGCGGTTCAAGTCGCCCGCGACACCGGGGCGCTCGAGATCCTCGCCGCCGCGGACAACGCGTGCGGTCAGGCGGCCGCGTTCGGCGGCGACTTCGCACATGCCGTGCAGTTGATCGCGGAGGTCGATGCCGTCAAGGAGGCGACCAGGACCCGCATCGCCCCGCACGCTGCGATTGCGCTCGCAGGGATCCGCGGGCAGGAGGCCGAGGCCTCCGAGCTGATCGACGGCATCATCACGGAAGCCACCGGCGCCGGCCAGGGGACCGCCGTCCAGTACGCACGCTGGGCGAACTCGGTTCTCATGAACGGCCTGGCCCGCTATGAGGAGGCGCTCGCGGGGGCCGTGGAGGCGAGCGAGGACACACCGGAGCTGTCCATCGCTGCGTGGGCGCTGAGCGAGCTGACCGAGGCTGCCACGAGGACCGGGAACGCCGAGCTCGCGAACGGCGCTGTCGCGCGACTCGGCGAGCAGACGGAGGCCACCGACGCCGACTGGGCGCTCGGTCTCCACGCCCGGGCGCGAGCACTCTTGAGCGGGGGCGAGGCCGCCGAGCGTCTGTACCGCGAAGCCATCGACCGCCTGGGGCGCACGCGACTCCGGCCCGAGCTCGCACGCGCGCATCTCCTCTACGGGGAGTGGCTCCGCCGCGAAAATCGCCGCGTCGACGCGCGCGCACAACTGCGAGCGGCACACGAACTGTTTGTGACGATCGGCATGGAGGCGTTCGCCGAGCGCGCACGCAAGGAACTTCTGGCCACGGGCGACAAAGTCCGCAAGCGGACCGAAGAGACGCGTGACGAACTGACTGCGCAGGAGCGGCAGATCGCGCGGCTCGCTCGCGACGGCCTGTCGAACCCGGAGATCGGCGCCCGGCTCTTCCTCAGCCCGCGGACCGTTGAGTGGCACCTGCACAAGGTGTTCACCAAGCTCGGGATCCGGTCCCGCCGGGAGCTGTCCAGCGCGTTGCCGAGCTTCGAGTCCGAGCTGGCCCCTGCCCGATCTCAGCCGCCGGGCGTCGTCCCGACGACGCCCCGCCCGAGGGACCGTTCGACGTCGCTGTTGCCGTAGCCGTTGCTCGGCTCATCCCGCAGCGGCGTGCGCCCAACGCCCAAGGCCGACGAAGAAGCGCCGACCTCCTCGACGGTCGCGCCCGGAACTCGGCCGGCCGCGAGCGCCTTGGCCGGACGGCCTCCTCGCTCTTGAAGCGCTGCCGCCGGCGCCGCTCGTCGAAGACGTGCGAGAAGTCCACTGAGCGAACCGACGTCGCGGCAAGCCGCCGCCGCACTGCTGCTTTCCACGCGACGACGGTCGCATTTGACAGGGCCGCTAGGTAAGCCTATACTCACCGTTCGTGGCGACTTACCGAGCGAGCGGATGGACCGCGCTCGGCGACCCGACGAGGCGGGCGATCTTCGAGCGCCTCGCCGATCGTCCGCGCGCGGTCGGCGAGCTTGCCCGCGAGCTGCCGGTCAGCCGCCCCGCGGTTTCTCAGCACCTCAAGGTGCTCAAGGACGCGGGGCTGGTGGTCGACCGGCGCGCGGGCAATCGCCGCATCTACCAGCTCAACCCCGACGGGGTCGGCGCGCTTCGCGCTGACCTCGACCGGTTCTGGAACAAGTCCCTGGCGGCCTACAAGGCGGCCGTCGAGCAACCAACAGAGGAGGTCTCATGAGCACTCAGGCAGCAGAGACGTCCGTCCGGACGTCGATCGTCGTCGAGGCGCCGGTCGAGCGAGCGTTCGCGGTCTTCACCGAGGACTTCGGGAGCTTCAAGCCGCCCGAGCACAACATGCTCGGGGTCGATATCGCCGAGACGGTGTTCGAGCCCCGAGTGGGCGGCCACCTCTACGACCGCGGTATCGACGGCAGCGAGTGCCGCTGGGCGCGGGTGCTCGCCTACGAGCCGCCGAACCGGGTCGTGATCAGCTGGGACATCAGCCCGCAGTGGCAGATCGAGACCAACCTCGAGAAGACGAGCGAGGTCGAGGTGCGGTTCATCTCCGAGGCGCCGGAGCGCACGCGCGTTGAGCTCGAGCACCGCAACCTCGACCGCCACGGCGAGGGCTGGGAGGGAGAGCGCGATGGGGTCGGCTCCGAGGGCGGCTGGCCGCTCTACCTGCAGAGGTTCGCCGAGCGACTCAAGAACTAAGTGCTGCGCCACGCGGGCGCCTGCGGCGATCGGCGCGGGGGCTCGCGTGGAAGCCCGGCCGTCATCGGTCCTTGCCCTACCAACACCTGAGCGAGAAGCGGAAGACCTTCCGATGGAACGCAAGTGGTGGACGCTGATCGCAGTCTCGGTGGCGACGTTCATGCTGCTGCTCGACATCACGGTGGTCAATGTGGCGCTGCCGTCGATCCGCGAGGATCTCGGCGCCAGCTTCACGGACCTGCAGTGGGTGATCGACGCGTACGCGCTGACGCTCGCCGCGCTGGTGCTGACGGCCGGCTCGCTCGCCGACCGGCTCGGGCGCCGTCGGCTGTTCGCCGCTGGGCTGGGAATCTTCTCCATCGCTTCGCTCCTGTGCGGTCTGGCACCGGACCCGACGTTCCTGAATCTGGCGCGCGCTCTCCAGGGCGTTGGCGGCGCGGTTATGTTCGCGGTCTCGCTGGCCCTGACCGCCAAGGAGTTCGCGGCCGGCCGCGAGCGCGGTATGGCCATGGGCATATACGGGGCGACCGTCGGCGTCGCGGTAGCCATCGGCCCGCTCGTCGGCGGAACGCTCACCGACTCGCTCGGGTGGGAGTCGATCTTCTACCTCAACGCGCCGATCGGGCTGGCGGCGCTGGCGGTCACCTATCTGAAGCTGCGCGAGAGCCGCGACCCGAACGCCACGCGGGTGGACTGGGCCGGCGTCGCGCTGTTCAGCGCCGCGCTGGCCCTACTCGTGCTCGCCCTGGTGCGCGGCAACCACGAGGGCTGGGGCAGCACGCCGATCGTGACGATGTTCGCCGGCGCCGCCGTCCTGCTCGTCGCCTTCGTGACAATCGAGCGCCGGGTCGCCGAGCCGATGCTTCCGCTGGGCCTGTTCAGTCGCCCCGCGTTCACGGGCGTGCAGCTTGCCGCGTTCGCGCTCTCGAGGTGGCTGCGCTTGCCGCGCGCTCCTCCGCCACCGGCACCGCCGCCGACCGGCTCTCTTGACGCCGCCGACCGGCATCGGCTACAACTTCACTATCCCGCGTATTGTTTCAGATGATGAAGTAAAGCCTACGCGGATCCGGTCCGTCGCGCGGGCGGCGCGGCTGCTGCTGCTGCTCGCTCACCGCCCCGACGGGACCAGCGCGGCAGAGGCCGCGCGCGTGCTCGGGCTCACCGTGCCGACAACTCACCATCTGCTGAACACGCTCGCGGCCGAGGGCCTCGCGGTGAAGGACTCGCGCCGGCGGTATGTGCTCGGCCCGCGCGTCGCGGTGCTGGCGGACGGCCTGGTTCGCCAGGCGGTGCCGGAGTATCTTGCCCGGCCGCTCCGCGCGCTTGCGCACGAGAGCGGCGAGACCGCCTACCTCGCGGCGTGGGGAGACGGCGAGATCCGCGCGCTCGCCTCGGTGGAGGGGGCCAACGCCGTCCGCGTTGCCGGGGTCGAGCGGGGGCCGTATCGCCACGCCCACGCGCGGGCGACGGGCAAGCTGCTGCTCGCGTTCGCGCGCGACGGCGTGCGGGACGCATATCTCGCCGCTCACCCGCTGGAGCGGCTCACGCCGCGCACGATCGTCGACCGCGCGGCACTGGAGGCCGAGCTGGCCGCCATCCGCGAGCGCGGGTGCGCCGAGGATCACGAGGAGTTCGCCGACGGTGTCGCGTGCGTCTCCGCGCCGCTGCTGGTGGACGGGGTCCTGGTCGCCGCGTTCACGCTGTCCGCTCCCAGCCAGCGCTTCGACGCGCGCCGCGAGGCGCTCGTGGAGGCGGTCCGCCGCGCAGCCGCCTCGGCCGCGGAGGCCGGCGACATGCCAACCCACGAGAGGAGTTCCCCATGACCGCGCCCGAGGCGGGCGTCGCGCCCGAGGTCGCGCTCGACGAGCACCTCGACTTCCTGCGGGCGATGCTCGAGATCCGCTCGTTCGAGGACGAATGCCATCGCATGTTCGCGCAGGGGCTCGTGCGCGGCTCCACCCACCTCTGCCAGGGGCAGGAGGCCGTCGTGGTCGGCGCATGCCGGGCGCTGCGGGAGGGCGACACCATGAGCTGCACCTACCGCGGCCACGGCGCGGTGCTCGCCATGGGCTCTCCGCTGGACCGGTCGTTCGGCGAGATCCTCGGCAAGGCCGAGGGCCTTTGCGGCGGGAAGGGCGGCTCGATGCACCTCACCGACATCGATCGTGGCGTCCTCGGCTCGTTCGCGATCGTCGGCGCGCACCTGCCGATCGCCGCCGGGGTCGCGTTCGCCGCCCGCTACCGCGGCACCGAGGAAGTGACGCTCTGCTTCTTCGGCGACGGGGCGACCAACATCGGCGCCTTCCACGAGGCGCTCAACCTGGCGTCGATCTGGCGGCTGCCGGCGATCTTCGTGTGCGAGAACAACCTCTACGGCGAGTACTCGCCGATCGCCACCACCACGCCGATCGAGCGCCTCGCCGACCGCGCCGACGCGTACGGAATGGCAAAGGCACGCGTGGACGGCAACGACGTGCTCGCGATGCACGCCGCCGTGAGCGCGGCAGCCGCCCGTGCTCGCGCCGGCGACGGACCCACGCTGATCGAGGCGCTCACGTACCGCCAGAAGGGCCACTCCCGCTCGGACCCGGCGACCTACCGGCCGGAGGGGGAGCTCGAGCGGTGGCTGGAGCGCGACCCGATCGTCGTCAGCGAGCGCGCGCTGACGGCGGCCGGCATGGAGCGCGCGCGGCTGGAGGCGCTGCGGTCGGCGGCGCAGCGGGCCGTCGCCGAGGCGCTCGAGCGGGCGAAGGGCTGGCCCGACCCGGATCCGGAGTCGCGCCTGAAGAACACCTACGCGTCGCCGCCGGCGCCGCTGATCCACGCCTGGAGCGCCGCATGAGCGCGACCACCTACAAGCAGGCGATCACCCGGGCGATCGGCGACGCGCTCGCCGCCGATGGCGATGTGTTCCTGCTCGGCGAGGACGTGGGCGCGGCTGGCGGGGCGTTCAAGACGACCGACGGCCTGCTCGAGCGCTTCGGCCCCGAGCGGGTGCTCGACACGCCGATCTCCGAGCAGGCGATCGTCGGCTGCGCGATCGGCGCTGCCGTGCGTGGCCTGCGGCCGCTGGCCGAGATCATGTTCGCCGACTTCGCCGGCGTGTGCTTCGACCAGATCGCCACCGAGCTGGCCAAGTACCGGTACATGACCGACGGGCAGGTCACGCTCCCGGTCACGATCCGGATGGCGAACGGCGCCGGGGCAGGCTTCGCCGCCCAGCACTCGCAGGCGGCCGAGAACTGGTTCCTGAACGTGCCCGGGCTGAAGATCGCGGTCCCGGCGACGCCGGAGGACGCGTACGGGCTGCTGCGCGCCGCGGTGGAGGACCCCGACCCGGTCCTCTACTTCGAGCACAAAGGCCTGTTCAACGCGAGCGGGGAGCTGCCCGACGCGCCGCCGAAGGTGGAGCTCGGCCGCGCCGACGTGGTGCGCGCCGGCGACGACGTCACCGTGGTCGCCACCCAGCTCATGCGCCACCGCGCGTTGGAGGCGGCCGAGACGCTGGCGGCCGACGGCGTCGGCGTGGAGGTGATCGACCCGCGCACGCTCGTGCCGCTCGACGTGGAGACGATCGGGGCCAGCATCGAGCGGACGAGCCTGCTCGTCGTCGTGCAGGAGGCGCCGCCCGGCGGCAGCTGGGGCGCCTCGCTGATCGCCGCGCTCATGCAGGACCGGTTCGAGATGCTCGACGCGCCGCCGCTGCTGGTCGCCACCGACGAAACCCCGATCCCGTACGCGGGCCCGCTCGAGGCGGCGCACCTGCCGAGCGCCGAGCGGATCGCCGACGGCATCCGCCGGACGCTCGCGTACTGAGTGAAGACACGCCACGCGGCGGGGAGGCCACCGCTTCCGGTTACGATCCCGGTAGCGATTTCAAGAGGGAGGAGCGTGGATGGAGCGGTTCTGCTTCACGTTCCGGCTGCGGCCGGGCATGGAGGGTGAGTACAAGCGCCGGCACGACGAGATCTGGCCAGAGCTGGTCGACGCGATCCGGGACGCAGGGATCGCGAACTACACGCTGTTCCGCCGCGACCGGCAGGTGATCGCGTACTGCGAGTGCCACCCGGACGCCGCCACCGCGTTCGGCAAGGTGGGCGCGACAGACGTCAACCGCCGCTGGGCCGAGTGGTTCGAGGACACGATCGAGGCGCTGACCGACGCGGAGGGCAACCTCATGCGAGCGGACGAGGTCTGGCACCTCGACTGACCGCCGGGACCGCTTCGGAGTTGACACGCGCGATCCCGCAGGTTACGTTTGCGGAATCGTTTCCAACACGACGCTGATGATGCCGAAGACGGAGGAGGAGAGGGTCATGCAGGAAGGGCTCCAGCCGGCGCGCCCGCACACCCCGAGAGGGTGGCTCGCCGTAGTGGCGGCGCTCGCGGTGCTCGCGCTCTCCGTCGCGGCGTGCGGCGGCGACGACGACGAGGGTGGCAACGGTTCCGGCGGCGCCGCCGAGGGCCCCGGCAACGGCGCCGCGCAGGCCGAGCTCGAGGCCACGCTGCAGAAGGCGCGCGAGGGCATCGTCGAGTTCGAGCAGCCGGAGCCCGGCAGCGGAGACGGCCTCAACCTCGGCTTCATCGCTCTCGGCGACCAGGTCCCGTTCTCGAAGCTCGTCACCGACGGCATGCGCGAGGCCGCCGATCAGGCCGGCGCCGAACTGGTCGTGTGCGATTCCCGGCTCGACGGCCAGAGGGCGCTCGACTGCGCGCGCAACTTCAAGACGCAGGGCGTCGAGGGCTATCTCAACTTCCAGGTCGACCAGGCGCTCTCGGAGGCGATCTGCAAGGCGGGCCCGGACGTCCCGGTGATCGCGGTGGACATCACGCAGGAGCCGTGCCAGGTGTCGTTCATGGGCGCGGCTAACGAGTTCGCGGGGATCATCGCCGGCCAGGCGATGGGCGAGTTCGCCAAGCGCGAGTGGGACTGCGACTACGACGCCTATGTGTCGCTCGAGTCCACCGCGTCCGTGGACGCGAACAGGGCGCGCATGGGCGGCTACCGGAAGGGCTTCCAGTCGGTCTGCCCCGGCGAGCTGAAGAACGAGCGCGTCCTCGACGCGGACCGCACGGACGCGGCGCGCACGAAGATGACCGACACGCTGACGGCGCTGCCCGGCCAGAAGAGGATCGTCGTCGTGGCGATCAACGACGACGGCATCCTGGGCGCGATCGCGGCCGCCAAGACAGCCGGCCGCGAGGGCGACATCTACGTGTCCGGCCAGGGCGCCGATCCGTCGGCCTGGTGCGAGATCAAGAACAATCCCAACTGGGTGGCCGATGCCGCGTACTTCCCGGAGCGCTACGGCGAGATCGGGATCCCCTACCTGATCCGGGCGGTCAAGGGCGAGGAGATCCCGGAGGACCTGCTCGTGCCGCACGAGCTGGTCAACGCCGACAACATCGACGAGCACTACGAGGTGACCGACTGCTGAGCGGGCCCTTCCACCTCGAGGTCCGGGGAATCCGGAAGGCGTTCGGCGGCGTCGAGGTCCTGCACGGCGTGGACCTCGACGC
>JBOGYU010000018.1:0-23621 GCA_050696935.1 Solirubrobacteraceae bacterium
GCATCGGAGCCGTCGGCGCGGATCGACTCCGCCGCGGCGATGGCCGCCGCAAGCTCGGCCTGTGCGCGGGCGACGGCCTCCGCCGCCTGGCGCACGGCCACCGCGGCTGCCTGTCGCTCGGAGGGAGGCGCCTCCAGCGGGACCTCGAATTGACGTACGCCGGCGAGACGCTCCTCGTCCAGCGCGGTATTGAGCTCGGCGCGCTTGATTGCGACGTCGGCGTCCGCCGCCGCCTGGTCGCGCCGGGCGTGAACCAGCGCGAGTCCCTCACCGGACGGCGCGCTCGCCGCCAGGATGCGCGCGGACTCGAGCTTCGCCCGTGCGGTCGCGACGCCGAGCACCGCGGTATCGACGGCATCCCGCGCGGTGACCGCGTCGATTCGCGCCTGCGACACGTCGGCGGGCGTAGGCGTCTGCAACACCTGGTCGATGGCGCTCAAAGCCTGCAGGTGGGCGTCGCGAGCCTGCGCCGCCGCCGCTTCGGCGGTGCGCAGCTGCTCGAGCTGCAGGTCGGTCGGCCCAAAGGGATCCCAGCCACTGCGCAGGTAGAACGCCGACACCGCGGCTGCGGTCGCGGCGTCATAGCGCCCGTCGACAGCCCCGGGACGGAATCCCAGATCCGTGAGCGCCTGCTCGAGCTGGCGCACGTCCGGCCCCTCGTCGCCCGGGCCGAGATCGCGATGCATCGGGACGACGCCGGTGAGCACGAAGACCGGGCGGTCGTCGACCGTCAGCGCAACGTCCCCCGGGCCCAGCCGAGCGCCCCGGCGGGGCGCCCGGGTCACGACGTCGCTGCCCTGCTTGATCTGCGAGGTTCCGACCTCAGCGCCCTGGGGCGCCCCATAGCGCACCGTGCCGCGGACGATCACGACGGTCGAGAGCGTCCGCCGCTCGACCGGGACGGTGATCGGCGAAGCCGGCGGCGGCGCCGTCTCGGCCGCTACTTGCGCGGGCGAGCGAATCTGCTGCGCGGCCAGCCAGCCCGCGACCGCCAGGCCGATCAGAGCTCCGAACGCAAGGGCTGCGACCCATCTCCTGCCGAGTGCCCTCATCGTCCGTAACCTCCGTGGCACGCCGCTTTCCAGGACTCGTGAGCCCGCTCTGGCCGGACCCACGCTCCTCGGCTCAAGTCCACTTCTTTTCCAGGTGGGGCGACCATACCCCGGCCGGCTGCCGAGCGGCAAGAGTCGTGCCCTGATCGAAGGTCCAGCGAGGTGGCTTGCGTGCAGCTTCGCTCGCCGCCTACGATCGGCCTCCGCACCGCGTCATCTTGCCCGTCCCGCGCGTCATCTTGCGCGTCGCTCGGGAGGGGGCGAGGCCGGAGCAAGGAAGCGCCCGCTGCGCGGCGTGAAATCGAGGAGAGGTGGTCACATGTTGAGAGCGTTCAGTCGGCGGCATCGGATCTCT
The DNA here is from genome assembly GCA_050696935.1 of Solirubrobacteraceae bacterium. Classification (GTDB taxonomy): domain Bacteria; phylum Actinomycetota; class Thermoleophilia; order Solirubrobacterales; family Solirubrobacteraceae; genus DASSUW01. The sequence goes on from JBOGYU010000018.1 coordinate 1,408, forward strand.
CCGTCGATGGTCGTGGCGTTCGTCGCGCTCTCGGTCGCGCTCGGCGGGACGTCCTATGCCGTCGCTCAGCTGCCGAAGAAGAGCGTCGGCACCAAGCAGCTCAAGCGCAACGCGGTGACGCGCGCCAACATCAAGAAGAACGCCGTCAACAGCTCCAAGGTGGCCAAGGAGTCGCTGACCGGGAGCGACATCAACGAGAGCTCTCTGGGCCAGGTTCCTTCGGCGGCCGCCGCCGGTAGCGCGGCCAGTGCCGGGACCGCCAACCACGCGACGGCGAGCACGATGCTCGACAGGATCGCGTACAGGACCGTGGAGGCGACCGTCGGGCCGGCAACGCCCGATCCCGACGATCCCGCCGGAGATCCGGTGACCCGGGTCGCGGGGGCCACCGCGACCTGCGATGCCGGCCAGCTCGCGACCGGCGGCGGGGCGAAGGTCGACGACCTCGAGAACACGGCCGTCATCGACAGCTATCCGGACGCCGGCGGCAGGAGCTGGTCAGCGCGTGTCGGCAACGACGACGCCGCCGCCGCGCACACCTTCTGGGTCTACGTCGTCTGCATCCCGGCGGGCGCCGCCGGCTAGCACGCTCATGCTGCTCTCATAGTTCTCTCATCTCATCGGTGTCATCGTTGTAGGCGCGATGCGGGTGCTCGTCGTCGAAGACGAGGTCAAGATGGCCGCTCTGCTGCGCCGGGGGCTCAGCGACGACGGGCTGGTGGTCGACGTCGCCGCGACCGGCGAGGACGCGCTCTGGATGGCCACCTCGACGCCGTACGACGCGGTGGTGCTGGACGTGATGCTGCCGGGGATCGACGGCTTCGAGGTCTGCCGTCGGCTGCGCAGCGAGGACGTGTGGGCGCCGGTGCTGCTGCTGACCGCGCGCGACGCAGTTCGGGACCGGGTGGCCGGGCTCGACGGCGGCGCCGACGACTACCTCGTCAAGCCGTTCTCGTTCGCCGAGCTCTCGGCCCGCCTGCGCGCGCTCGTGCGCCGCGGCAGGCCCGAGCGCCCGCCGGTCCTGATGGTGGGCGAGCTGCGGCTCGATCCGGCGACCCACCGCGCCTGGCGGGGAGAGCACGAGATCGCGCTGTCGGCCAAGGAGTTCGCGCTGCTCGATGCCCTGATGCGCCGCCCGGGCGAGGTGCTGAGCCGTCTGGAGCTGCTCGAGCGCGCGTGGGACTTCGGCTATGAGAACCGTTCCAACGTGATCGACGTGTACATGCGCTACCTGCGCGAGAAGGTCGACCGCCCGTTCGGCGTCAAGAGCATCGAGACCGTGCGCGGCGCGGGCTACCGGCTGCGTGAGGACGGAGGTACGCGGTAAGGGCGGGCCGACCCGCCTCCGGCGCGGTCTCCCGTCCGGGCCTCCTCTAGTTTAGTTGGTTCACCCTCGGCGCCCATTGGCTGTGATTTCCTCACCAGCAGTGTGTCCCTACCTCTGCCCGCTGGTTACAAATCTCGTGGGTTATGAATGAGTGTGAAGTTGGGCAGCATGCTACGCGGCAGCTGTGTGCCGAGTGGTCGCCGGCGACGGCAGCTGCGCGACGGACAGCCCGCGCTGGGAGGCCTCGAACACGACGGCGGATCCGGTGGGCAGTGGGATCTCCCAGTCTGCGATCTGCCAGTCCTGGCTCCGGTGGCGCTGGGAGCGCAGGACGGCGAGGCGGATCATCACGCCGTGGGTTATCGCGGCGACGGCCTGGCCGGGGTGACGGTCGGCGATCGCGTGGAGGCTCTCGGTGATCCTGTCGGCGGCGTGGGCCAGCTTTTCGCCGCCGGGGCAGTCCGCCAGTTCGGGGGCGTGGCGGTACAGCCACCACTGCTCGGGATCGCGCTCGGCGGCTTCCTGCTTGGTCAGGCCGGTCCATCTGCCGTAGTGGAGGTTGAGCAGGCCCGGGAGCTCTTGGTGGCCGTCGACGCCGGTCTCCACGCAGACGGCGCGCGCGACTTCGCGCGCGCGTCCGAGCGGGCTGGTGTAGACCGCGCTCAGGCCGGCACCCGACAGGCTCCGGGCAGCCGTCCACGCCTCGGCGCGGCCGTGATCGTCGAGCGGCACCTCGAACCGGCCGCGGAAGCGGATCTCCGCGTTGAGCAGCGTCCTGCCGTGCCTGACGAGGTAGATCCGGCAGGGCTCGTTGTGGCCGTAGTGCGCGGGCGGCGGGGCGGCGGAAAGCATCGAGAGCGCCGAGCGGGTCAAGGTCACTCCTTTTCACTCATTGGGTGGAGGCGGCGGTCACGGAGACGGTCGCGGACCTTGGGCTCGGCAGATGAACTCATGCTCCGAGCCCGTGACGCTTGACGGCCGAAGGGACGCGAAACTTCCACGGCATGGCCCGCGCCGGGCGCCCAGGCGCGCGTGATCCGAGTCGGGTTGCGGCCTCGATGGCGCAGAGGAGTTGCTGCCGCGTTTGACCTCGCGCTGGCAGAGCGTGACTGCGGTCGCGGCGTTTGCGTGCGCGGCGTGGAAGTTTTGGGTGCTTTTGACCGTTAAGTGGCATGGTCTTGTGAACGAGTAAAGGGGTTCTTCTCCGTGTCACTCACTACCGCCGAGATCGCGCGCGTCATCCTGGCGCTCGGGCTGCTGATGGTCGCGGCGCACGCCTGCGGGCAGCTGTTCGCCCGCTTCAGGCAGCCGCCGGTGATCGGCGAGATCGTGGGCGGCCTGATGCTCGGTCCGACGATCTTCGGGGCACTGCTGCCGGGGCTGCAGGCCCAGGTGTTCCCGGAGGACGGCGCCGCAGCGCCGGTGCTGGGGGCGATCTATCAGTTCGGGCTGTTTCTGTTGATGTTCGCCGCCGGCGCCGAGCTGCGCTCGGTGTTTCACCGCGGCGAGCGCAAGACCGCCACGTACCTGACGTTGGGCGGCACGCTCTTGCCGTTCATCGCGGGCCTCGCGCTCCTGCAGGTGATCGACCTGAACGGCTTCCAGGGGCCAGCCGGCAACGACACGGCGTTCCTGCTGGTGGTCGCGATCGCGATCGCGGTCACCAGCATCCCGGTGATCTCGCGGATCATGCTCGACCTGGGCATCCTCGAGACCGCGTTTGCACGGATCGTCCTGACCGCCGCGGTGATCGAGGACGTAGCGCTGTACGTCGTTCTCGCGGTCGCGCTCGGGCTCGTCTCGCAGGCCAACGGCGACGACTTCGGGCTCGCCGCGATGCTGAGCCTCGACCCCTCCTCGGGGATCTCGATGGCCTACCACGTGCTCGTGTCGCTGGCCTTCTTCGCGTGCTTCCTGTGGCTGGGGCCGAAGCTGTTCCGGCGCCTTTCGCAGTCGCCGTTCAACCCCGTGCAGCGGCGCAACCCGGTCGCCTTCCAGCTCGCGTTCATGTTCGCGCTGACCGGGCTGGCGCTGTTTGCCGGCATCACGCCGCTGTTCGGCGCGCTGGTCGCGGGCATGGTGATCGGCGTGGTCGGCGAGAAGCAGGACGAGGCCCGCGACGCGATCAAGCGCTTCGCGTTCGCGTTCTTCGTCCCGATCTACTTCGCCATCGTCGGCCTGCGACTGGACCTGATCCACGACTTCAACGTGCTGCTGTTCCTCGGCTTCATCTCGTTCGCCTGCGTCATCAAGGCGCTCAGCGCCTACGCCGGCGCGCGGCTGGCCGGCCAGAACCGCAGCGGCGCCACCAACCTCGCCGTGGCCATGAACGCCCGCGGCGGCCCCGGGATCGTGCTCGCCTCGGTTGCCTTCGACGCCGGCATCATCAACGAGGAGTTCTTCGTCACGCTCGTCCTGCTCGCCGTCGTGACCTCGCTCGCCGCCGGCACCTGGCTCGAGCGCGTGATCAAGAGCGGCCGGCCGCTGCTCGGCATCGAACCCAGCAAGCCGAAGTTCGAGACCCCGGAAGGCGCGACCCTCGGGCCCGCGCTGGGCGTGAGCCAGACCAGCGGCCCCCCGTCCTAACCCAGCGAGCGGGCCGTCGCGCCGGCCGACCACTGGCCAATGGAGCGGACCAAGCGTCCACGCCAGACCGCCCGGCCCCTTCCCCAGGGGCCGGGCGTCCACCCACACGTCCCACCCGCACGTCATCGGAGATCCGATTCATGAAGATCAAGATCCTCTGCACCCTCGGCCCCGCCTCGCTCACGGGCGACGTGATCGAACGGCTCGACCAGCTCGGCGTCGACCTCTTTCGCATCAACCTGTCGCACACGCCGCTCGACGCGCTCGAGGACACCATCGAGCGCGTGCGCCGCCACTCCGCGGTCCCGATCTGCCTCGACACCGAGGGCGCCCAGGTCCGCTGCGGGCCGATGGCGCCCGACGTCGTGCTCGAGGCCGGCTCGCAGGTCACGCTCACCGCTGACACCGTGCGCGGCGACGCCACCACGCTCACGCTCTGGCCGCGGTCCGTCTTCGCCGGGCTGCACGCCGGCAGCATCGTCGGGCTCGACTTCGACGGCGTGCAGTTGCGCGTCACGGAAGCCACCGGCGAGCACGCCACCGCCACCGTCCTGCGGGGCGGCCTCGTGCGCTCCAACAAGGGGTCCACCGTCGAACCACCGGTCCAGCTGCCCGCGCTGTCCGACAAGGACATCGCGGCCGTCGAGATCGGCGCCGCGCACGGGCTCGCCCACTACGCCCTCTCGTTCGCCAGCTGCGCCGACGACGTCGCCCAACTGCGCGACCTCGCCCCCGACGGCGCGCACGTGATCGCCAAGATCGAGAGCCGCGCCGGCATCACCAACATGGACGCCATCATCCCCGCCGCCGACGCCGTCCTGATCGACCGCGGAGACCTCTCCAAGGACGTCCCGATCGAGCAGGTCCCCTACTACCAGAAGGCGATCGTGCGCCGCGCCAACCGCTGGCAGCGCCCCGCCTACGTCGCCACCAACCTGCTCGAGTCGATGGTCACCAACACCCTGCCCACCGTGGCCGAGGCCAACGACATCGCCAACTCCCTGCTCGACGGCGTCAACGGCCTCGTGCTCGCCGCCGAGACCGCCATCGGCATCGACCCCGCCGCCACCGTCGAGATCATCCGCCGCACCGTCCACGCCTTCGAAACCGCGATCGGCAGCCACGTCCTCGACCAAGGCCGCCATCTGCGGCTCGTCGCCTGACCCGCCGGTCGCAGCCGACAGCCAGCCGCTCCCGGTTTCCACCACCAGGCCGCCGTCGGCCGAGCATCCCGCGTTGCTGGATCGTGTGCGGAGCGGTGGCGCAGCGGCTGTCTCATGGAGGTCATCGGGACTCCGCTTCAGGCGTCGTCGCGTCAGCCGGTTCCCGGCCGAGACGGTGCGGGAGTTCGAGGGGCTTGCGCTCTCGGCGTTTGTAATCCCCGTGGCGTCGTAGGTACCGGATCAGCTTGCGGTCGTCACTTCGACCAGGATCGGCAAGCCGGGGCGTCCCGAGCTCCGCGAGCTCGGGGATGAACGCCCGTCCGCCCGTGCCGGCGTACGCACGGTTCTGGCCGGCGCGAGGCCTGGACCATGACCCTGTCGGCGTGAGAGGATCGCGGTCGTCGTCGGCGACAGAAAGGCGCGAGATCATCCGGTCATCGAGGCGGGCTCTCTTGATTTGCGGGCCGCAGCTCGCGGTGGCCGCGCTCGTGCTGGCAGCGTGCGGCGGCGCCGGCGAGCGGAGCGGCGTCCGGGAGCGAGCCGCTGCAGCGCCGGTTGCCGAGCTCGAGGACCAGCTCGGCTTTTCCTCTGCCGGGATCATGGCGCAGCAGAACCGGGTGGAGGCCCGGATTCAGGCCTGCATGAGGCAGAGCGGCTTCGATTACGTCCCGATCGACCCGTTCGCGGGGCAGACGACCGTGGCGAAGGCCACTCGCCTCAGTGACGAGGACTTCGTCAAGCAGTTCGGCTACGGGATCAGCACGCTGTGGGGCCGCGGCTCCCCACGCGAGGCTGACCCCAACGAGCGTATCCGCGCCGGCCTGGGCGCTGCGGACCGCAGCGCCTATGACCGCGCGCTCTGGGGCGATCACCCCGGCAGCACGTTCACCGATGCGGTTGACAGCGGCGACCTCACCCGGCTGGGGGGATGCACCAGGAAGGCGGCCGTCGCGGCGTTCGGCGATGGGCAGGTGATCGCCCGGATCGTGGCGCGATTCGACGCGCTCGATGAGCGCATCAGCTCGGATCAGCGCATGGTCCGCGCCGACGAGCGCTGGGCGGCCTGCATGGCTTCTGCGGGATACCGCTTTGAGTCGGGCGACGAGATCGAGGAGCATTTCACGAAAGGCATGGAGGACATCGTCGGCCCGCTGCCCGGGCCGCTGGCGACGGGACCGCCGGCCGGCGAGAAGCCGCGTCCGTACGACCGTGCGGCGCTCGCCGCGCTCCAGCAGGAGGAAATCGCGGCCGCGCGCACCGAGTACGCCTGCGAGCGCGAACATATCGCGCCGGTGGAGGCTGTCGTCCGCCCCGAGTACGAAGCGCGCTTCCGCGAGGAGAATCAAAACCTGATCCGCGTGGTGAAGGAGGTGTGGAAGTAACTCACGCAGCGGGCGCAGGCGGCGCCAAGCCGCAGTGACGCATCTCGCGCGCGAAGCGGCAGCCCGCACCGCCCATCCGGCCGAGCAAGGGCATGCGCGAGATCGTCTGTGCCGACGAGCAGCTGCGGGGCCCGGGCTTGCGCCAGTGCACCTGCAAGGGCCGGCTCGGTCTCGAGCGCCACGGCGCCCGCACCCTCCCCGGCCTCTGCGTGAGCTTTCGGTAACGGGTGTACGTCGCGTGCGCTCTCCGCCCAGAACCGTCTAAATCAAGACCCCTGGGCGCTGCCTCCGGCAGGCGGCACGCGACCACACGAAGGGCAGGCGCTTCGCGGAATGTCTACATCTCGACGTCCGCTCACGCGGAAGCCGTAGACCTCCTCCTCGACTTTGCGAACGACCGGCCTGACGTGCTTGCTTTCGCACTCGAGGTCGGCCAACGATGCTGCGATCTCCTCGCTCTGCATCTGCTTCAACTTCGCCAGCTCGGGGCCGGTTAGCGTCGGGGCTTCCTCATCGTCCGTGAGCGCTTCGAAACGCTGCTCGAAATCCTCGATGATCTCGTCCTGGTCGAGGTACCCGACGTAGCCGTAACCTTCCATGCAGGCGACCCAGTCGGCGTTTGCCTTCGCGACTCTCCGGTCCTTCTCGATGAGAACGTCCTTGGGGTTCACAAAGTCCCCTCGTATCTCCTTCGGGGTGAAGACCTGCTCGACCGCCTTCCGCGTGCATCCTCCGGTGGATGAGAAATCCTCGTCGCCGAGCGCAAACGCAAAGGTCGAGTTCGGGTCGTCGCCGTAGAGCGTCCGCTCGTACGCGACCTTGTCGGCCTCCGAGAGAGTCTCGATGTAACGGAAATTCTGCGCCCCGAGCTCGATTTCCTTGGCGAGGTTGTCGAAGCGAGTGCTGACGCCGTATCCCCAGTACTTCTTGTATTCCTCCCTCGTGTAACCGGGCTGGACTCTGTCCGCGTGCTCTGCCAACGCGACACCTTGGACGGAGGCGGCAACGTACTCAAAACCGGCCTCGGCCATGCACTTCGCGATCAGCGCTTGCGACTCCTCGATGCGAGCTACGTACTCTTCTCCAGTCAGCCCGAGAGGAAAGGTACCCGGAAGCTCCCGACCGTCCTCGTCGGCTGACCGAGCGGCCTGATCGCGGGACGCCCCCTCGGACGGGTCGGAACCGCTACCACAAGCCGTGGCGACGAGGCCGAGCGCCGCCACAACGAGAAGGGAAGCGGCAGGACCGACTCGACGTCGAGCACGAAGCAAACGGACGGCCTCTACTGCCCTGAGACGCATGCCCACTTTCCTCCTCCTTCTCGCTTCCTAACTACCGGAAGGGACGCGGATGCGGACCTGATTGCCATCGTCGTCCTCACGCCTCCGGAAGCGCTCCATCGCGTGGCTCATGCGAACGTCGACCATCTGGCTTCCCCTCGGAGGCTGTCACCGCAGCCGACCGAGTATGCACCGCCGAAAAGACACAGACAACGTGGTCCCGGCATCGTCTCAGAAAGTGTCGCCTGATCGTCCCACCCTTATGGGTAGACCGCGAGGCGGCGCAGCCAGACTAGGACGAAGACGGCCGCGTCGCGCACTCGACGAGCCCGGGAAGTCACACAACGGTAGACACCAGACGCGGGCCGGATCACGTGGCGGATCGGAGCGCGTCGATCGGCTCCATGCGAGCCGCCCGCATCGCGGGGTAGCTGCCTGCCAGCAATCCCGTTAGGCCGCCGACGAGTGGCGCGGTGAAGGGCACGAGAGGGTCGAGGACGGGTGTCCAGGACTGGAAGGCGGAGACGCCGACAACGACCAGGGTGCCGAGGCTCGCGCCGAGGATTCCGCCGACGACCCCCATCGCGCTGCTCTCCAGGAGGAACTGGAGCGCGATGTGACGGCGGGTCGCACCGATCGCTCGTCGCAGGCCGATCTCCCCGGTCCGTTCCATGACGGAGACGAGGGTGACATTGGCGATGCCGATCGCGCCGACCACGAGCGAGACCCCGGCGAGCGTGAGAAACAGGAGGGTGAGGTCACGTTCGACGGCCTCGCGCACCCGTCGTTCCTCCGGGGCGAACGCGACCTTCAGCCCTTCGGGATTCTCAGGCGTGAGGGCCAAGGGAATCTGCTCGGCGATGAGCCGGGTGGCGCCGAGGCGGGTCTCGACGACGACGAGCTCGGGACTCGCGACGCGATACAGGCGCCGAGCAGTGCCCTCGGGAACGATGACGGCGGCGAGCAGGTCGTGCTGGCGAGCGACGTTGTCGAGGATGCCCGTGACGAGGAAGATTTCGTCGCCGATACTGATCGCCGGGAGATTCTCGAGACGGTGGATGCCGAGCCGGTCCGCCGCCTGCCGGCCCAAGACCGCGACGCGCTCACCTCGCCGCGAGTGTCCCTCGTCCGGTAGTCGCCCGGTGGCGAGTTCGGCTCGAACCGCCCGGAACAGAGGAATTGAGGCGGCCTGCACAGCGAGCTTCAAATCGGTTCGGCGCTGAGGGTCGTTGACCGGCGAGGTGCTGACGAGAGCCTCACCGACGTCGACGTTGGTGAGGCTCCCGGCCGCGACGACGCCGTTCAACCGCTCGAGGCGGGCGGAAGCGTCCCACGGGATCCGGTTCGGCGCTGCATCCTTGGCTGCGGGCCGGGGCGTGACGTGTATCTCGGTTGCGGCGACCTCGTCGAAGTGCGTGGCGATACGGTTGTTCGCCGTCCGGCTCAAGCCCAGCGTTGCGACGAGTGCCGCGAGGCCGATCACCGTCCCGAGGACGGTGAGGCTCGTACGGCCGGGTCGGCTAAAGAGGCCGGCGACCGCCTCGTCGGCAAGGTCGACCGGAGACATGGCGGCCGGTTCGACAGAGCCCCCAGCCGCGCGCCGTCGTCGGTCGGCTTCCTTCCCCTCGGGCTTCCCGGAGGGCGGAACGCCCTTCCGCCCCGCCACCGGACCGCGTCGGAACCACGCGATGGCCAGGTCGGCTAGGCCGGGGGAGCCGTCGGGCATGGCGGGGACCGGCTGGCGGGCGCGGCGAAACACAAGGATTCCGGGGGCGACGAGGAGAAATCCGATCGCGACGAGAAGCCCGACGACGATCGCGCTCGCTCCTTCGGAGTCGGCCTCGGCGGGACGCGTCTGCCGCTCCGGCTTTCGCGACTCGGTCGCCGGAGAGCGGGACGCCGCCTGTACCTCGGCCTGCGGGCGGGGCGCCTTCTGCCCTGCGGCAGGACCGAGGGGCTGCTTCCGCCAAAGCTCGGTCGCCGGCCGCTCATGCCTCTGGGCGGCAGCGGGCGCCGCCGTGCCGGCGGCGACGAGCGCCAGGCCGGCACAAGCGAGCACGAGCTGCGTGCGAAACCCGGTATGCGCCCTCATCGACCGGAGCCGCTCCGCCTCGGCCCTCGCCTTCACGCGGCCTCTGTCAGGACGCCGTCGACGATCCCGACGCGGCGGGGTGCTCGATCGGCCACCTCGGGTGCGTGGGTGATCATGAGGATCGTCACACCTTCTGCATTCAGCTCGGCGAACAAGTCGAGGATCGCCGCCGCCGTCGCCGAGTCGAGGTTTCCGGTCGGCTCGTCGCAGAGGAGGACGCGGGGGCTGCCCGCAAGTGCACGGGCGATCGCGGCTCGTTGGCGTTCGCCACCAGAGAGCCGCGTCGGAAGGAAGTCGGCGCGGTGGCCGAGCCGCACCTTCTCGAGCGCCGCCTTCGCTCGTTCGCGTCGGTCGCGCCTGGACTGCCTCCGGTAGACCTCCGACACCATGACGTTCTCGAGCACCGTTCGGTGCGAGAGCAGGTGGAACGACTGGAAGACGAAGCCGATGCCGCGGCTCCGCAGCCCGGCGCGTTGCTGGTCGCTGAGACGCGCGACGTCGACGCCGTTGAACGAGTACGACCCGGAGGTTGGGCGGTCCAGGCACCCGACGATGTGCAGGAGGGTCGACTTCCCCGATCCCGATGGCCCCACAATGGCCACCCACTCCCCGGGCCACACTCGAAGCTCGACGCCCCGCAGCGCCTCGACCGCCGGCTCGACACCGTACCGTCGCCATACGCCTTTGAGGTCGACGACGGCAGCCATCGTCTCAGGCGGGGCCATCCGCTCCTCCTCGGAAGCCGACCACCACGCGATCAGCAGGCTCGAGCGTTCCCTCGATGGGGGTCACTTCGACGAAGCCACCGGCGGACAGCCCCGGTTCCACCCGCACGAACTCGAGCCCGCTGCGCGTGGCTCGCTGGACTCGCGATGACCCGTCCGGCGCCAGCGACAAGGCGCTCGCGGGGACGGCGAGCACGGCGCGTTCGGTCGATTTGACGGGTATCGTCAGGCGCACGGATGCGTCCACCAGGGTCGGCGGCGCCCCGTCGACGAGGACCTCGATGTAGACGTGGAACCCGTCGACGCCATCGGTTCCCGGCGTCTTTGCAACTTCACTGACGACACCGCTCTCCTTGATTCCGAGATCGGGTTCGTCTATGCGAACTTTCATCCCGCGCTTGACGAGCGGCGCCTCCTCCAGCGGGACTTCGCTGTCGATGGCGACGATGACGTCGGTGACCGTCATGATCGCGCCCCTGGCCTGATCGCCGCGGTCGAGACGGAGTTTCGTGACGCGGACCGGCGTATTCGAGACGAAGATCACCTCGTCGGCCGGGAGTTGGATGCCTGGTCGCGCGCGAGCGTTGTCCACGAGCTCGGCCTCGAGGGGGCGAACCGCCTGGAGCTGGGCCTCGGTCGCCCTCATCGCGTCGAATCCCGCGCGTGCGTACAGCTTCTCGACCGCGCGTTCTGTTTCCTCGTCGAACAGTCCGTCCGCGGGCCCAGGGTCGAGACCCATGCGCTTCATCGCCGCCTCGAGCTGACGGACGTCCTTCCCGGCGATGCCCGGTCCAAGGTCGCGGTAGGACGGCTCCCTCCCCTTGAGGAGGAACACCGGCCGGCCCGACACCGTGAGGACCACGTCGCCCTCGCGTAGCTTGGCGCCGGGCGCCGGCAGGCGGGTCACGAGTCGGCGACCGCTCTTCAGCCTCGTCGGCGTCAACGACAGCCTCTCCGGGGAGCCGAAGCGCGCGGTCCCACGAGTGACGACGTCGGCCGACAGCCGCCGGTTCTCGACCGGGACGAGGATCGGCGACGGCTCCGGGGGCGCCCTCCGCGCCGCGACCTCGGCCGGCGACTGAATGAGCCTGCCGGCGAGCCAGCCCGCTGCTGCCGCGAGGAGAACGACGATAAGTAGGCCGAACGCGATGGTGCGGCGCTTCATCGTCTCATCCGCTCACGGGAACGCCGAATACTTCGATCTCGACTTCTCGAATGACCGTGTCGACATGCTTGATGTGGCAGCCGAGGTCGGCCCGGGAGGAGGTCCTCAACATGTGACCACTTCACCTTGGTTTCCGTGACCACTTCTCCTTGGTTTCGACCCGCGCGGCGGAATGCGCCGCTCAGGTCGCGGCCCTGCTCCGCTCCCAAGTGACGGACAAGGTGACGCGGGGCTGGGGCCGATCGTAGGCGGCGGGCGAGCGTGGAAGCAAGCCGCCCCGCTGGACCTTCGATCAGGTCATGACACGCGCGGTTCCGCAGGCGGCCCCGGTATGCCAAGGTGGCGGAACGACCCCGATCCCACCGGAGATCCGGGACCAGCGTCGCCCGCCACGGCGACCTGCGATGCCGGCCAGCTCGAGTCGCTCATCCAACTCTCATGGTTCTCTCATCTCGGGGGTGGCATCGTTGTAGGCGCGATGCGGGTGCTCGTCGTGGAAGACCAGGTCAAGATGGCCGCTCTGCTCCGTCGGGGGCTCAGCGACGACGGGTTGGTGGTCGATGTCGCGGGGAGCGGCGAGGACGCGCTCTGGATGGCCAGCTCGACGCCGTACGACGCGGTGGTGCTGGACGTGATGCTGCCGGGCATCGACGGCTTTGAGGTCTGCCGTCGGCTGCGCGCCGACGACGTGTGGGCGCCGGTGCTGCTGCTGACGGCGCGCGATGCGGTCCAGGACCTGTGGCCGGGCTCGACGTGGCGCCGACGACTACCTCGTCAAGCCGTTTCCGTTCCGGGCCATCTATCACGGGAGTACCTGGGGCGACCGTATCCCGACCGCCTCCGAACGGAAATCCGTGACCTGCCCGAACGTCCAGCGGGGCGGGCTTGCGTCCACGTTCGTCGGCCGCCTAGGATCGGCCTCCGCTCGGAGACCGGCAACCTGGGAGTCATGCCTTGACCCGCGTCAGGAAGCAGTTGCTTGTTTGGATGGGCCTTGCGGCGCTGCTTTCTTCAGGGCTGATCCTGTCTGCGTGCGGCGAAACGAGCGGCGGCGAGGCTGTCCGCGCCAAGGTCCGTGAAGCCAGGTTCGACCGGGCGAACTTCGGCCATCCCGCCACGGGGGCCAGCCCCTGGCTCCCACTGAAACCGGGAACGCAGTGGGTACGGGAAGGCTCCACCCTCGTGGGCGACAGGAAGGTCCCGCACCAGGTGACGGTGACCGTCACGGACGTGTATCGCGTCATCGACGGGGTCCGCACGGTGGCCGTGCTCGACTACGAGGTCGACTCGGGCCAGATCTCCCAGGAGTCGCTCGACTACATGGCCGAGGACCGCGACGGCAACGTCTGGGTTCTCGGTGGCTACACCGAGGAGTACGAGGGCGGGCGCTTCGTCTCGGCGGAAGACGCATGGCTGAGCGGAGTGAAGGGCGCCAAGTTCGGGCTGCTGGTGCCCGCCGAGCCGAGGGTGGGAAGCCCGCCCTACGCCGTCGCGGCGCCCGACGCCGAAGAGCGAGACGTCGCGGAGGTCGTCAAGGTCCGCGCCCGCCACTGCGTTCCGTTCAAGTGCTTCGACGACGTGCTGATCGTGCGCGAAGGCAAGGAGTCCAACCCTGACAACGAGCTCAAGTACTACGCGCGCGATGTCGGGCAGATCGACAACGTGCCACAGACCGCCAGCCGTCACAAGGACATCGAGCAGCTGGTCAACCTGACCGAGCTGAGCCCGAAGGCCCTCGCCGAGGCCAGTGCCGAAGCGCTTCGGCTCGACCGAAACGCGAGGAAGCAGGCCCCGGGCACCTTCGGAAGGTTTCCTCCCGCGAAGCGGGGCTAGATTGGCGACACCCCTGCTGCAGGTCGAGGAGCTCTGGAAGAGCTATCGCGAGGCGGGGGTCGAGACCCGCGTGCTCCAGGGAGCCAGCTTCGAGCTCGCCCGCGGCGAGACCACGAGCCTGATGGGCGCCTCCGGAGCCGGCAAGTCGACGCTACTGGCCGTGCTCGCCGGGCTGATGCTCCCGGATGCGGGTGACGTGCGCTTCGACGGCGAGAGCCTCGCAACGATGGACGAGGCAACTCGTGCGCGGCTGCGCGCCGGGCGGATCGGCGTCGTCCTGCAAAGCGACAACCTGATCCCCTTCCTGACCGCGACGGAGAACGTCGAGCTGGCGATCGGGCTGGCCGGGGAGGATCACGCCCGCCCCCGCGCGCGAGAGCTGCTGAACGAGCTGGGCCTGGGCGACCGGCTCGACGACCTGCCCAGGCGCCTCTCCGGCGGCGAGTCGCAGCGAGCCGCGCTGGCGGTGGCACTCGTCAATCAGCCTGATCTGCTGCTGGCCGACGAGGTCACGGCCGAGCTCGATTCCGCCAACGCCGCTCTCGTGATCGACATCATCAGCGAGGCGTCGCGCGAGCGGGGCCTCACCGTGCTGATGGTCACCCATGACCCGGAGCTCGCATCGCGAACCGAGCGCGGGCTGCGGATTGCGGACGGCGCGGTGATCGAGGCGTGAGCGGCGCGGCCGGAGTAGAGCTGGCGTCGGTCACGAAGCACTTCATGACCGACGCCGGGGTCGTGCGCGCGGTCAACGGGGTCAGTCTCGCCGTCACGCCCGGTAGCAGCCTCGCCATCACCGGGCCGAGCGGCTGCGGGAAGTCCACGCTCCTCTCCATGATCGGCGCCCTCGAGACCCCCAGCGCCGGGACGGTGACGATCGACGACCAGGTCGTTTCCGAGATGCCCGAAGCGCAACGCGCGGGCCTGCGCCGGGAGCAGCTCGGCTTCGTCTTTCAGTCCGACAACCTGCAGCCGTTCCTGACCGCGGTCGAGAACGTCAGCCTTGCGCTTGCGCTCGACTCGCGCGCCGACGGCTACGAGCGCTCGCTGGACCTGCTCGCCGCCCTCGGGCTCGGCGCGGCCGGGGAGAAGTACCCCGACCAGCTCTCGGGCGGTGAGCGCCAGAGGGTGGCGGTCGCCCGAGCGCTCGTCCACCGGCCTCGCCTGATTCTCGCCGACGAGCCGACCGGCTCGCTCGACACCGACAACTCGATCGCGGTCATCGAGCTGCTGGCGACCGCCCAGTCCGAGGTCGGAGCGACGCTGATCGTGATCACCCACGATCTGAGGATCGCCGCGCGGCTCGACCGCCGGGTCGCCCTGCGGGACGGCAGGGTCGTGGAGGACGAGCCTCGCCCGGCGCAGCCGGAGGCATACGTCGGTGCTTAGCTACGCGCGCCGTGACCTGACGCGCAATCCGCGCCGAACGCTCGCCTCCCTGGCCGGGGTCGTGCTGGGCGTCGGCCTCTTCTCGGGAGTGCTCTTCTTCATCGACGGCTCGGCGGCGTCGATGACGAAGCGCGCGATCGCGCCGTTGGTCCTCGACATGCAGCGGGTCCTCACCTCTCCCCTGGGAGAGGGCCTTCGGCTCGAGCAGCGGCTGTCCACCACCGGGCCGCTTCGAGCCGGGGAGCGGGCGAGGATGAGGTTGACCGTCCGCAACCTCGGCGCGGCACCCGCCAACGAGGTGGTCATCAACGACAAGCTCGTGGCCCCGCTCGAATACGTGCCGGGCACGGCGACCCTGCGGCGCAGGCCGATCCCCGATGTCGACGGGCAGAGCCCGTTTGCGCACGGGCCCGCCCTGATCGGCCACAACATCGGCACCGTCGCCCCCGGGGCGACGGTCGAGCTGAGCTATCTCGTCCGCGCCCGCCGGCGGGTTCCGGCCGCAGAAGAGCTGTCGCTGCGCGGCACGATCTCGACCCGTGAGGATCTCGTGCCCGATCGCGCCAACCGCCCGCCCTTGATGGAGCTCCGCGAGCTGCGCGACCGAATCGCCGCGATCCCCGGCGTGGCGGCGGCCGACGAGCTGGCGTCCGCGGACCTCCCTCCGGGATCCCTGCGCGCGGGTCGCGTCACGGTGGACAGGCCGATCAAGGTCTTCGCGTTCGACCGCTCGTACGCCGAGCACTACCCGTCCATCCGCCTCGCGGCGGGCTCGTTCGATCCCGCCTCCGCGGTGCTCACCCCCGAGGCGTCGCGCGCCCTCGGCGCCGCGCCGGGTGGGGCGGTGCAGCTGGTGCTGCCCGGCGGCGCACGACCGCTCGAGCTGCCGGTCAGCGGCATCGCGGACCTCTCTCGAGCCAGGCCGCTCTTCAACAGCCGGAAGGGAATCAAGCTCGAGGATTTCCTCTATGTCGCCGATTCCATCGTCGTCAGCACGGAGGTATTCCGAGAGACGGTCGTGCCCGCCTTTCGCGCCGCGACCGCCGCCCGCGGCAACGCGCTGAAGGTCAAGGCCGCGCCGATCCTGGAGGTCGATGTGCTCGTCGAGCGATCGCGTCTCGACGCCGACCCGGGGGCCGCGCTGCGGCAGACGGAGGCCATCGCGAAGGCGATCAGGGACATCGCGCCGGAACAGGACTTCCTGCTCGACAACGTCTCGAACACCCTGCGCGTTGCGCGCCTGGATGCGGCGGTCGCGAAGCGGATGTTCCTCTTCCTCGGCCTGCCGGGACTCCTGCTCGCGGGCTTCCTCGCCGCCTACGCGGGAAGCATCCTCGCCAGCACCCAGCGGCGCGAGCAGGCGAATCTGCGCTTGAGAGGTGCCCACCGCGGCCACCTGGTGCGGATCCTGGCGTACCGGACGGCGGCCGTGGCCGGCATCGGATCCATTCTCGGAGCGTGCGCGGGATTCGCGTCTGTGACCGTGATCCTCGGGCCTTCGGCGCTGTTCGAGGCGGCACCCGGCGAGCTCGTGATCTCGGCGCTCGTCGCCATCGCGGCGGGCGTATTCGCCACCGGCCTCGCCCTCTACCTGCCCGGGCATCGCGCGTTGAGCCGCGAGGTCAGCGGTGAGCGCCGGGAGATGGCGGTCGAGCGGCCGTCGGCTTGGCGGCGACTGCGCCTGGACTACGCGGCGGTCGCGGTGGCGACGATCGCCAGCGTGATCGCCCTGCGCGCCGGGGCCTTCGACGCGCCGGCCGGCTCGGTTTCGCAGGGCGTGAGCACCTCGCTTCGCTCCCATCTCCTGCTGCTCCCGCTCACCGCATGGTTCACGGGGGCCCTGCTCTCGGTGCGCGTGTTCGAGGGGATCGCCACGCGCCTGCCCGTGACGCGGCCGCCCCGCTTCGGGCCCCTGGTCGCGGGAATACTTGCCCGCAGCCTCAGCCGGCGCTCGCGGGCGCTCGTCACCGGGATCGTCGGGGTCAGCCTCGTGATCGCATTCGGCGTGGGCCTCGCCGTCTTCGTGGCGACCTACGACGCGGCCAAGGCGGCCGACGCCACGTTCACGGTCGGCTCGAACCTGCGGGTCACTCCGAGCCCGCTCAGCCGCCGGCCGCACCCGCCGGGCTATGCGTCGGAGCTTCAGGTGCGGGGTGTCTCCTCCGCGACGCCCGTCGTGGCGGGCCTCGAGAACGCCTTCCTGCGCAGCCACTTCAACAGCGACGCCTATGACCTTGCGGCGATCGATCCCGCCAGCTTCAGGCGGACGGCGGCGCTCTCGGACTCGTTCTTCCCCGGCTGGACCGCAGCCCAGGCGATGGCGGCGCTCGAGGCCGATCCGCGGGCGATCCTCCTCAACGTGGAGACCGCCGACTTCCTCAAGCTCGAGGTCGGCGACACCGCCGAGGTGCTGCTGGCGCGCGGAACCAAGCATCAGCAGAATAGGGAGACGATCGTGGCCGGGCTCTTCGAGCGATTCCCGGGCTTCCCGGAGCGTCTCCACATCGTCGCGAATCTCGGCTACTACCAGCGCGAGACCGGCCTGCGGGAGGTGGACTTCTTCCTCGCCAGGACCACCCGTCAGAGCGATGCCGGCCTCGCCGAAGCGGTCTCGGCCGTCCAAGCGGGTCCCGCCGCGCGAGACCGCCTGAACATCGACTCGACCAAGACGACGTTCAACAAGGATCAGTCGAGCCTGACGGCGCTGAACATCCGAGGCCTCGTCGACCTCGACTCGTTCTACACGCTGCTGATGAGCGCGGCGGTGATCGCCATCTTCGTCTTCGGGCTGATGCTCCAGCGCCGGCGCGAGTACGTGACGCTCCGCGCCCAGGGCATGCCGTCCCGGAAGCTGCAGGCCCTCATCCTCGGCGAGGCGGCCTTCGTCGCTCTCAGCGGGTTGATCGCGGGCGTGCTCGTGGGGGGCGGCATGGGCCTGCTGCTCGTCCACATCCTCCAGCCGCTCTTCGTCCTGCCGCCGGTGCCGTCGATGCCCGTGGGGGACGCGGCCCTACTCGCAGCCCTGGTCGTCGCCGCGACGGTGGCCTCGACACTTGCCGCGCTGACGATCCTTCAGCGCCTCAGCCCCTCCGAGGTGCTCCGGGAGCAGTAGCGATCGACAGACCGCATCGCGCCCGCGCGGAACGTCCAGGTGGCCGAACTGGACGTGCGCTCCGGATAGCCTGCGTGGTCGCATGGCGGCCGGGATCATCGACGGGAAGGCGATTGCGCAGCAGGTCCGCTCCGAGGTGGCCGCGGAGGTCGCCGCGTGGGTGGAGTCCGGGCACGAGCGGCCGGGGCTCGCGACCGTGCTCGTGGGGGAAGACCCGGCGTCGGCCGTGTACGTGGGCGGCAAGCAGCGCGCCTCCGCCGAGGTCGGCATCGAGGGGTTCGACCACCGGCTCGGCCAGGACGCGACCCATGAGGAGGTCGACGCTCTCCTGCGCGAGCTCAACGACGACCCGCGGGTGTCCGGGATCCTGCTCCAGCTCCCCACGCCGCCGCAGGTCGACGGCGCGGCGCTGACCGAGACCATCGACCCCGGGAAGGACGTCGACGGGCTGACGCCGATCTCCGCCGGCCTGCTCGCCAAGGGCCGCCCCGGGCTGCGGCCGTGCACGCCGCAGGGGGTGATCGAGCTGCTACGCCGGCACGACGTGGAGCTGAAGGGCGCCGAGGCGGTGGTGGTCGGGCGCTCCGATCTCGTGGGCAAGCCGCTCGCCGCGCTCCTGCTGGCCGCGCACGCCACCGTCACGATCTGCCACTCGCGCACGCGCGAGCTCGCGGACGTCTGCCGGCGCGCCGACGTGCTGGTCGCCGCCGTGGGCCGCGCCGGCCTGGTCAAGGGCGACTGGGTGAAGGAGGGGGCGGTGGTGATCGACGTCGGCACCAACCGCAGCGAGAACGGCCTCACCGGCGATGTGGAGTTCGAGGCCGCCTCCCAGCGCGCGCGGCTGATCACGCCGGTGCCGGGCGGCGTCGGCCCGATGACGATCGCGATGCTGCTGCGCAACACGCTCCAGGCGGCTCGCGCGGCGGCATGAGGAGGCTGCGTGCGGGCGAGTGGCTCGCCGCGGCCGGCGGGCTGGGGCTGATCGCTTCGCTCCTGCTGCTCGAGTGGTACCGCCCCACCACGGGCGAGCAGGCGCTCGACGGCCTCACGGGGTTCGAGTCCTTCTCCGTGCTCGATCTCTACCTCGTGCTGGTCGCCGCGTCCGGCCTGGCGCTCGCCGTCCTCCAGGCCACGCAGCGCGGGCCGGCGCTGCCCGTCGGCGCCGGCGTGCTGACCGTCGTGCTGGCCGGTGTGGGCGTGCTGCTGCTGGCCTACCGGATCGCGAACCAGCCGGGGCCGAACGAGTTCGTGGAGGTCCGCGCGGGAGCCTGGATCGGCCTTGCCGGTGCCGTCGCCGTGCTGGCCGGCGGCTGGCTCTCGATCCGCGACGAGAGGGTGCCGGGGGAGGGCCCGCCCGAGGACGTCGAGGTGCGGTCGGCGCCTAGACTCACACCCGATGCTGAGCCGTGACCAGGTGCTGCACGTCGCCAGGCTCGCCCGCCTGGAGCTGACCGACGACGAGGTCGAGCGCTTCTCGGGCGAGCTCTCGAAGGTGCTCGACCACATCGAGAAGATCTCCGAGCTCGGCGACCTCTCGGACGTCGAGCCGACCAGCCACGTGGTGGCGGTGGAGAACGCGCTGCGGCCGGACGAGCCGCGGCCGTCGCTGCCGGTCGAGCGGGCGCTGGAGAGCGCGCCCGACGCCGCGCTGGGCGGTTTCCGGGTTCCCAGCCCCGGGGCCGGATGACCAGCGTGCTCGACCTCACCGCGGCCGAGGCGGCCGCACGCACCCGCGCGGGCGAGCTCGACCCTGCGGAGCTGTGGCGCGCCTACCGCGCCCGCGCCGCCGCCGACGACCTGAACGCGTTCACCTGGGTCGCGGACGCGGAGGAGCCGCCCCTCGGCGGCGGCCCGCTCGGCGGCGTGCCCGTCGGCGTCAAGGATCTGTTCTGCACCGAGGGGGTCCCGAGCCAGGCGGGCTCGCGGATCCTCGAGGGCTACCGGCCGCCGTACACGGCCACCGCGGTCGAGCGCCTCACGGCCGCCGGCGCGCCCGTGCTGGCCAAGACGAACCAGGACGAGTTCGCGATGGGCTCCTCCACCGAGAACTCCGGCTACGGGCCGACGCTCAACCCGTGGGACCGCGGGCGCGTCCCCGGAGGCTCGTCCGGCGGGTCGGCCGCGGCGGTGGCGGCGGGCCTCGTGCCGTGGGCGATCGGCACCGACACCGGCGGCTCGATCCGCCAGCCCGCGGCCCTGTGCGGGATCGTGGGGATGAAGCCGACCTACGGGGCGATCTCGCGCTACGGGATGATCGCCTTCGCGTCCTCGCTCGACCAGGCGGGCCCCTTCACGCGCGACGTGACCGACGCGGCGCTGCTGCTCTCAGCCATGGTCGGCCCGGACCCCTGCGACTCCACCTCGCTCGGCCTCCCGGAGCCGATCGAGCTGCCCACCGCCACCGACCTGAGCGGCATCCGCCTCGGCGTCCCGGAGGAGCTCACCGGCGAGGGCATCGAGACCGGCGTGCTCGACGCCTTCCACGCCACCCTCGACCTCGCGCGGGAGCTGGGTGCCACCGTCGAGCCGATGCGCCTCCCGCACGCCCCCCACGGCCTCGCCGCCTACTACCTGATCGCCCCGGCCGAGTGCTCGAGCAACCTCGCCCGCTACGACGGCGTCCGCTACGGGCTGCGGACCGACGGCGCCCGCGACCTGCTCGGCATGTACACCGCCACGCGCGAGGCGGGCTTCGGCGCGGAGGTCAAGCGGCGCGTGATGCTCGGCACCTACGCGCTCTCCAGCGGCTACTACGACGCCTACTACGGGCGCGCGCAGAAGGTGCGGACCCTGATCGCGCGCGACTTCGAGCAGGCCTGGGAGCGGTTCGACTTCGTGGTCACGCCCACGGCGCCGGGCGTCGCCTTCGAGCTGGGCGCCAAGACCGCCGACCCGCTCGCGATGTACCTCAACGACTACTGCACCGTCCCGATGTCCCTGGCCGGAATCCCGGCCATCTCGATCCCGAACGGCCTCGCGGACGGACTCCCGACCGCCTTCCAGCTCGCCGGCCCGGCGTTCAGCGAGAACCGCATCCTCGACGCGGCACACGCGCTCGAGCAGGCGATCGGCTTCGACGGATCGGCGGTGCGCGCATGACGTCCTGGGAGCCGGTGATCGGCCTGGAGATCCACGTCCAGCTCTCGACGCGGACGAAGATGTTCTGCTCGTGCGAGCTGAGCTTCGGCGAGCAGCCGAACACGCGCACGTGCCCGGTCTGCCTGGGCCTGCCGGGGACGCTGCCGGTGGTGAACGCCGAGGCGATCCACTACGGCCTGATGATGGGGCTCGCGCTCGGGTGCGAGATCGCCCCGCGGTCGATCTTCCACCGCAAGAACTACTTCTATCCCGACCTCGCCAAGGGCTACCAGATCTCCCAGTACGACATCCCGCTGTGCACTGGCGGGAGTCTGGGGGAGGTGCGGCTGCACCGGATCCACCTGGAGGAGGACGCGGCCAAGCTGGTGCACGTCGGCGAGTCCGGCCGGATCCACGGCTCCGATGCCTCGATCGTCGACTACAACCGCGGCGGCACGCCGCTGGCCGAGATCGTCACCGAGCCCGACCTGCGCTCGGCCGAGGCGGCGCGCGACTGGCTGAACCTGCTGCGGGTGACGCTCCGGCAGCTCGCGGTGAGCGACGTGAACATGGAGGAGGGGTCGCTGCGGTGCGACGCCAACGTGTCCGTCCGCACCGCCGGGAGCACCGAGCTGGGGACCAAGACCGAGCTCAAGAACATGAACTCGTTCCGCTTCCTCATGCAGGGGATCAACGCGGAGGTGGCGCGGCAGACCGCGCTGCTCGAGGCCGGCGACGCCGTCACCCAGCAGACGCTGCACTTCGACCCGGTGTCCGGCCGCCTGAGCCCGCTGCGCTCCAAGGAGGAGGCGCACGACTACCGCTACTTTCCCGAGCCGGACCTGGTGCCCCTGGCGCCGACGCCGGACATGCTCGAGCGCGCCCGCGCGGCGCTGCCCGAGCTGCCCGCCGCGCGCGCCGAGCGTTACGAGCGCGACTGGGGGCTCCCCGCCGACACCGCACGGCTGTTCGCGTTCGAGCCCGAGTGGGGCGACTACTTCGAGGCTGCCGCTACGGCGGCCGCCGGGCGGCCGGAGGCCGGCGCGACCAGCCGCAGCGCCGCCCCGCGCGCGGTCGCGAAC
>JBOGYU010000019.1:0-23563 GCA_050696935.1 Solirubrobacteraceae bacterium
GTCGAAGCCCGCGGCGGCGGCCGCCGCGCCCTCGCCGGCCGCCAGGCGAAGGCCGACCGGCGCGCCGGTGCGCTCGTGCACCCACGCGATCGCCTCCCGCCACGCCGCTGCGCCGACGCCCTCGCCTGCCCGGCACCCGGCCAGCACGACGCCCGCGCCGAACAGCGCGGCGCCGCCCAGCGCCGCGAGCCGGACGGCGCGGGATGTGCCGGCCGGCGGTGCCGCGGCCACCACACGAGACGGGCAGTGGAGGCCTGCTACCTCGACCGGCATCGCCAACGGCCCGGCGGCGACGTCGCCGTCTCCGTGCGCGCCGGCGAACCAGCGGTCGATGACGCGCACGAACCGCGGATCGCGCGCGCGCAGGCGCGCTCGCGTGACCGGAGGGCTGCGCGTGAGGAAGTGGAAGGCGAACTGAGCCGGAGGGCGGCCGGCCACCAGCGCGAAGCGCTCCCACCACGCCTGGCTCGGGACGGCGGCACGCTGGATGTACTCGACCTTGGGCCGGCGGCCGGATTCATAGCGCTGCAGAGCGCTCGCCACGGTCTCCGCCTCCCCGATGGCGTCCGCGAGCCCGACCGCATCTTCCATCGCCATCTTCGTGCCGGAGCCGACGGAGAAGTGCGCGGTGTGGGCGGCGTCGCCGAGCAGCGCCGTGCGTCCGTCGTGCCAGCGCGCGTTGCGAACGGTGCGGAAGCTCAGCCAGCGGGAGTTGTTCTCCAGCAGGGGCTCGCCCTCCAGGTGCTCCGCGAACAGGCGCTCGCAGAACGAGCGCGAGCGTTCGTCGCTCTCCCCCGGGCCGAGCGCGCGTGCTTCCGGCGTGTCCAGCTCCGCCCGCCTCCAGGTCGCCTCGTCGCACTCGACGATGAATGTGCTTGCGCCGTCCTCGAACGGGTAGGCGTGAACGCCCCAATGCCCGTGCTCGTCCTCGGCGAAGAGGAAGGTGAGCGCGTCGAAGCGCTTGGTCGTCGCGAACCAGATGTATCTCGCCGCACCGGTGGCGACGCTCGGCCCGAAAGCGGCGGCGCCGGCCTCCCGGAGGCGGCTGTTGGCGCCGTCGGCGGCGAGCACGAGGTCGCCGTCGAGCGCGTCCGGCGTCGCCTCGCGCCGGAACCGCAGCTCCACGCCGGCGTCCGCTGCGCGCTCCTGCAGGATCGACAGCAGGCGCCTGCGCGAGATGGCGAAGAAGCCGTGCCCGCCGCAGCGCAGGACCGTTCCCCGGTGGCGGACCTCGATGTCCTGCCACGCGACGCTCGAGGCCTCGATCGCGGCGTGTGTGCGTGGCTCAACGTCGCGCAGCTCGTCGAGCGTGCGCTCGGAGAAGACCACGCCGAACCCGAACGTGGCGTCGGGTGCGTTGCGCTCGTAGACGACGATCTCGTGTCGCGGATGGCGTCGCTTGGCCACGGCCGCGTAGAGCAGCCCGGCGGGGCCACCGCCGACCACCGTGACCGACAGCGCCGCGCGTGCCAGAGCGCTCACGCTGCCGCCTCGGCCTCCAGCTTGCGCACGATGTCCTCGCGCAGGGCGGCCTTGTCGACCTTGCCGACCTTGGTCAGCGGCAGCTCGTCGACGACCTCCAGGCGCTCGGGCAGCTTGTAGCGCGCGATCCGGCGCTCGACCAGGAACGTTGTGAGCGCCTCGAGGGTGAGGGGCGCCCCGCCGCGAGGCACCGCGTAGGCGCAGGTGCGCTCGCCGAGCTCGGGGTCCGGCATCGCCACGGCGGCGCAGGTGAGCACGCCGGGATGGGCGAGCATGAGGTTCTCGATCTCCTCGGCGGAGATCTTCTCTCCGCCGCGGTTGATCAGGTCCTTGACCCGCCCCTCGACGACCAGGTTTCCGCTCGGGTGCAGCCGCACGAGGTCGCCGCTGCGGTAGAGCCCGTCGGGTGTGAACGATCGGGCATTGTGCTCCTCGGCGCGATAGTAGCCTCGCAGCGTGTAGGGCCCTCTGACCTGCAGCTCTCCCAGCTGCCCGGGTGGCACCGGCTCGTCCAGCGGGTCGACGATGCGGATCTCGTCCTCAGGGCTCAGAGGCCGGCCCTGGGTGTCGACGACGACCTCCTCCGGGTCGTCCGGCCGGGTGAAGTTGAGCAGGCCCTCCGCCATGCCGAAGACCTGCTGCAGGGCGCACCCCAGCTCCGGCCGGACGCGTCGCGCCACCTCGGGCGCGAGTCGCGCCCCGCCGACCTGGAGGAGCTCGAGGCTCGACAGGTCCGCCTCGCGACGCAGCGGCGACTCCAGCCAGCGGATCGCGAGGGCGGGGACGACCGCGGTTGCCGTCACCCGCTCGGCGGCGATCAGCGGAAAGGCGGCCTCGGGGCCGGGATCCGTGCTCAGGACGACGCGTCCGCCGGCCATCAGGGTCCCCAGGACGCCCGGGCACGCGAGCGGGAAGTTGTGCCCGATCGGCAGCGCAACCATGTAGACGGTGTGCGGGCCCAGCCCACACAGCTCGGCGCTCGCGCGGGCGTTGTATGCGTAGTCGTCGTGCGTGCGCGGGATCAGCTTCGGCAGGCCGGTCGTGCCGCCCGAGAGCAGGAACAGGGCGACGTCGCCCGGCTCCGGCCCCGGTCCGGTGTCTCCGTCCTCGAGCGGGACGTGCTCGGACAGCGAAGCCAACGCCACCGCGTCCGGCGACGCCTCACCCTCCGTCACGAGGAGATGGCGCAGTGTCGTCGAGCCGTCCCGCAGCGCGCGGCCCATGGCCAGGTGGTCGAAGCCGCGATGCTGCGCCGGCGCCGCGTAGGCGACCGCCTCGGCATGGGCCGCGAGGTGTGCCAGCTCATGCTCGCGGTGCGCCGGCAGCGCCATGACCGGCAGCGCGCCGATCCGGAACAGGGCGAGCGTCAGATCGAGAAACTCGAGTGTGCTGGGCATCTGCACGATGACGCGGTCGTCGCGCCGGATTCCCAACGCGCCCAGGCCCGCAGCCACGCCCCGTGAGCGCCGCACGAGCTCGCGGTAGGTCACGCGCCGGCTCCCGTCCACGATCGCCACGCTGTCGGGCCGCGTCTGCGCCGCGGCGTCGATGACGTCGGCCAGCGTCTCGCCGCGCCAGCAGCCGGCGTGCCGGTAGCGCTCGGCCAGCTCCCGGGGCCACGGGGTGAAGCCGTCCAGCCGGGCGGTGCCGCCCGCGGTCCTCACGCCTTGGACCCCTCTCGCACGGGCCGGGTGATGGTCTCCGGGTCGTCCCCGCGCGGCCGCGCGAGCTCGAACCGCTCGCGCGTCGTGCACCACAGCGCGCCTCCCATCCGGCCGACCAGGTCGAGCGCGTCCGGGATCGGCGTCATCCCGTCCATCGCCGCGTCGTCGACGTGGACGCGGGTCACGCGCCCGATCACGAGCGCGTTTGAGGTCACCTCGTCCGTGCCGAGGTCGACCACCTGGAGCACCCGGCACTCGAATGCCGCCGGAGCGGCGCGCACGCGCTCGGGGCGCACATCCTCGCTCGGCACGCCCTCCACTCCGGACAGCTCCCACTCGTCGAGGTCGGGAGCGAGCTCGGCGCTGCACAGGTTCGCCGTCTCGGCCAGCGCTGCGCTGACCAGGTTCACCACGAGCTCCCCGGTCTCGCGCGCGTTCGTCAACGAGTCCTTGTGCACTCCGGCGCGAGAGCCCGGACCGATGCCGAGCACCGGCTCGGGATGGAAGCAAAAGGCGTTGAAGAACGAGAACGGCGCCAGGTTGCGCGCGCCGTCGGGCGAGAGCGTCGAGACCCAGGCGATCGGACGCGGGTAGACGAGCCCGTTGATGAGCCCGTTGAGCTCCGCGCGGCTCAGCTCGGTGGGGACGATCCGCATCGCCGGGCGCCTATGCCTGGCGCTCGACCGGCTGCTCGCGGTAGAGATCGAGCGCCCGCAGCACCGGCTCGTCGGTGAACGAGAACAGGATTGCCTCCTCGTCGCCGCCGTTGACGTGCTCGTGGCCGGCCCAGCCGGGCACCGCGAAGGTGTCGCGCTCGCTCCAGGCCAGGCGCGTGCCGTCGACGATCGTCTCTCCGTGGCCGCGGACCACGTGGTAGACGGCGGCGGAGGTGTGGCGGTGCGCGTCGGTGTGCCGCCCTGCCTCGAGCAGCTGGATGGCGCATCCGAGCGTCGGCATGACCGGCCCGCCGTCGACCGGGTTGGTGTAGCGGAACCACACGCCGTCGAAACGGGAGCCCTCGCCGTCGCGCGCGGCCTCCCGGAGCACACGCTCGGTGTGCGCCCACGGGTAGTTGACCACCGGCGAGTAGCGGCGCTCCCAGCCGATCCAGCCCGGGTTCAGCCGCCCGCCCGCGTACAGGCGCGCGGAGGCGTCCTCGGGCCTCGACAGCTCCTGGCGCTCCTCGCCCGGCGACTCGAAGAACGGCACGTCGAGCTTGTTGACGAGCGGGATGTCGAGCCCGTCGAGCCAGATCATCGGGCCGTCGCTCTCGTTGCCGTGGTCGTGCCACGCCCAGTTCGGCGTCAGCACCAGGTCGCCGGGACGCATGATCGACTTCTCGCCGTCGACCGCCGTGTAAGCCCCCTCCCCCTCGACGACGAACCGGATCGCCGCGGCGACATGGCGGTGCTTGGGCGCGATCTCCCCCGGCAGGACGAGCTGGAGCCCGGCGTACAGGTTCGCGGTCGCGGCTGCCGCTCCCTCGAGCCCGGGGTTCATCAACATCAGCACGCGCCGCTCGGCCTCCGCGGCCGTGACGACCGCTCCGGCCTCGAGCAGCAGCGGCTGGACCTCGCGGTAGGCCCACAGGTGCGGCCGCGCGCGCTGCTCGGGCGCAGGCTTCATCAGACCCTCGGCGGTCCACAACGGCTGGACGCCGTGGTCGCCGAGCTTGGCGTAGTACGCGTCCCGATCGACGGCTTGCTGGGTAGCCATGCGGTCTGCTCCTCGCTGAGACTGCAAACGCAGACGCTACCGGATGGTTCTTGAGCAGCGAAATTGGTTCTGTTTTGCAGAACTCGACCCGCAGCCCGCTCAGCCCACCGGCCGGCCCCGCAGCTCCTCGAGGGGGATCCGGCGCGCGCCCGCGAGATAGCGCAGGCGCAGGGACTGATAGTCGCGCGCGGCGGACTCGACCCACTCCAGCGAGCTCCCGCCCAGCTCCTTCTTGATCTGCGCCGGCGCGCCGGCGGCGAGCACGCCGCCCGGGATCTCGCCGCCCTCGGGCACCACCGCGCCGGCGGCCACGAGCGCCCTCGGGCCGATCCGAGCGCCCTGGAGGACGATCGCGCCCATGCCGACGAGCGCGCCGTCCTGGACCTCGCAGCCCTCGAGCATCGCCATGTGCCCGATCGTGACGTTCTCCCCCACGCGCGTCGGCCGGGCCGTGGCGGAGTGCAGCACCGCGTTGTCCTGCACGCAGCTGCCTCGGCCGACGACGATCGAGTTGTAGTCGCCGCGCAGCACGGCGCCGAACCAGACGCTCGCGCCGGGCTCGATCGCGACCTCGCCGATGAGGACGGCGGTCGGCGCGACGAAGGCGTCGTCGGCCACGCGCGGGCCCACGCCGTCGAGCTCGATCAGCGTCGGCACCGCTCTCAACCGCTCCGGTCCCGGGCCGCGAGACTTGCCCGCGCGCGCTTCACCCCGGCGCGGTGGTCCTCCGTGCCGACCAGCAGGCTCTGGGCGAGCCCCTCGGCGACCATGCCGCTCTCGAGGTCCACGCTGGCCGCCAGCCACAGCAGCCGCTTCGCCGCCGCGTAGGCCTGCGGCGAGCGCTCGAGCATCAGCGTGAGCCGCCGTCCGGCGGCCGCGACGACCTCGCCGTCGGGCACGACCTCCGTCACGAGGCCAAGGCGATGGGCCTCCGCGGCGCTCAGCTCCTCGCTTCCCAGGACCACGTCGCGGGCGCGCGCCAGCCCGATCAGCTTCACGAGGCGGACGCAGCCACCGTGGCTGGGGATCATCCCCAGCCGCCCCTCGCGATACACGAAGCGCGCCCCGGCCGCGGCCACGCGCACGTCGCAGGCGAGGGCCAGCTGCGTGCCGGCGCCGGTGGCCACGCCGTTGATCGCCGCCACCACAGGCTTCTCCAGCCGCTCGACGAGCGAGATCACC
Source organism: Solirubrobacteraceae bacterium (assembly GCA_050696935.1). Classification (GTDB taxonomy): domain Bacteria; phylum Actinomycetota; class Thermoleophilia; order Solirubrobacterales; family Solirubrobacteraceae; genus DASSUW01. The sequence goes on from JBOGYU010000019.1 coordinate 6,045, forward strand.
TGAGTGAGGCGATGGCTGTCGTGGCGGAACTCGCGCGGGTCCCAATCGCGCTCGAAGCGGGAGAGGTCGCCCCCGGCCGAGAACGCTGCGCCCTCACCGGTCAGCAGGACCGCGCGCACGTCCGGGTCGCCCGCTGCCCGCTCGAAGGTGTCGCGGAGCGCGGCCTGCATCTCGCCGTCGATGGCGTTGCGGCGCTCCGGCCGCGCCAGCGTGACGGTGAGCACGCCCTCATCCAGCGCGAGCCGCAACGGCCCGTCCGGTGGGGTCATCGCCTGCGGATCCACTCGAACGGGCTCCGGCAGCTCAGGCACATGTACTGCTCGGCCAGCAGCTGCGGTCCCCACTCACCGATGCGCTCCACCTCGCTCGAGCCGCACCACGGGCACCGGACAGTCTCCGGCTCGCTCACGACTCGAGCCGCCGCTGGAGCGGGTTCCATCGCTTCCACGGCAGCTCACCGTAGCTCCAGCGGCCGTCCGCGTGCGTGGCGTGCAGGTCGATCCCCGCCGCCTGCAGAACGGGCGCGACGTCGTCGAGGTAGGCCTGGCGCAGCTGCTCGGAGTCCATGGCCAGCATGCCCTCGCGCTTGAGCTCCTCGACGCCGCGCTCGCCGGCGGGACCGAACCAGCAGAGCATCTCGGGCAGCAGCTGGTCCACCCGCTGCTGGAGGACGCGGCGGCCGCCCTCGCTGCTGGCCAGGTCCCGCACCCGGCCATCAGCGTACTTGCGGTGGAAGGACTCCTCGCCCGGGATGCGGGCCGCCCGCTTGCGCAGGTCCTCGTAGCGGCTCTCGCCCAGCGCGCGGAACATGATCGTCAGCGCGGGGTCGACGAGCGCGAGCGCGGCCACGACGTGGCTCCACGTCTCGAGCGGCTGCTCGAGGAACCGCACGCTGTACTTGCGCTCGCGCTCGGCGCCGCGCTGCAACGGCGCGGGCAGCTCGGCGAGCGGCATCTCGTCGAGCAGCGGATACAGCGCGCGGGCATGGCCGAGCTCCTCCTGCGCCAGCGCCGCGGCGGCCACCGCACTCTCGAGCGACGGCCCGCCCGGGCACCACTCGGACAGCCGGCGGCCCAGGAAGTACTTGTTGTCCGCGAGGACGAGGATCAGGTTCACGAGCGCCGACAGCGCGAAGCCCTCGGCCACGAACTCCGATGCCTGGAGGTTGTCGGGCTGCGCCCGAGGAGCGGGACTGGCGGTCTCAGGCATGCTCGACCTCCCTCTGGGCGGCTTCGTGGGCGGGCCGGATGACCCAGCGGATCTCGGATTCCGGCACCAGCTGGACCTCGATCCAGCCGCCGCCCGAGAGCTGGTCTCGCGCCGCTGCGGCAGCGGCGTCTTCGCTGTCGGCATCGAGGTGGCCATGCAGCTCGAGCGACTCCGCGTACTCCCTGCGTGCGAAGATCATGTAACGGGCCATGGCTACTCAGGGCGAAGGACGCTGACGATGGTCCGGCTCGGCGCCACGAACATCTCCGACCAGCGCCACTGGTCGTAGAGCTTGAAGGCGAAGACCTCGGCGTCGTCCGGCTCGCTGGCGCCCACCGTGCCGATGTGCTGCAGCGGCTCGCCGGCCTTGCGGCGAGCGAAGACCTGGTAGTACTCGTGATCGCGCTCGGCCTTCGTCATCAGCCCACCCCCAGCTCGCGTAGAGTGCGAATGCCGCGGCGGCTCATGTGCTCGCGCCGCCACTCCTCGAACGTCTCCTCGATCTCGACGGCGTGCACGCCTTCGACCGCGAGCAGCCGCTTGCGCACGTCCTCCTTGATGAGGTCCTGGCACGGGCACCCCATCGACGTGTATGTCAGCTCCACTCGCGCGCGCGTTCCATCCAGCTCGACCCCTCGCACGAGCCCCATGTCGACGATGCTGATCGGGTATTCCGGGTCGTCGACATCGCGGAGAGCGAGCTCGAGGTCCGCGGCGGTCGGCATCCGGCTCAGGCTCCCGCATCGTCGGAGTCCAGGACGGCGGCCATCTGCCGGTACCCACGCTGGAGCTGCTCGACGAACTCCTCGTTCGCCGGCCCGCGGCGCTTCCAGCGCTCGAGCACCTGTTCCCAGGTGATCTCGCCCTCGTCCAGCAGCCACCGCTTCTCCTGCTCGTCGAACTCGCACGGGAACGGGTAGTCGAGCACCCACTGCTCGCGCTCGGCGTCGTAGTGCGCCGGCACCTCCAGCCCGTGCTTCTCGCACAGCGGGACCGCGGTCGACATCCACGTCTGGCGCAGCTCGTCGTTCGTGGAGCCCTTCATGCCGTACTCGATCTGCTCGGTGTGGCGCTTCATCGAGTCCGGCAGCCCGAACCACTCGAGCGTCATGGGGAACATCCAGTCCATCGCCGCCTGCAGCTCCTTCTTGGACTCGGGGTCCTCGGACATCGTCGCGACCCACTGCTCGCCGTGGCGCAGGTGGAAGTTCTCCTCCCGCTCCACCTTGACCAGCGCGCGCTTCCACGGTCCATAGCTGGAGTGCTGGAACACGTCGTCGAGGATCGCGAAGCCGGCGCGGTCGTAGAACGCATTGGCCACGACCATGTCCGCCCAGCTGTCCAGCGGCACGTCGAACGCGTACGGGTGCCGGAAGTCCTTCGGGTCGCGCTCGTACACGAGCTTCTCGATGTCGACGCCCAGGTCGCGCAGGAGCCGGTAAGCGATATGGGCATGCCCGAGCTCGTCCTGGACGATTCCGGTGACCGAGATGTAGGAGTTGATCCGCGGCGCGTGCTTCGCGGCGCGCATGTATGCCGGCGCGCTGATCAGCTCTGTGTCACCGGAGACGACCAGCGTGCGCTTGAGCCCTTCGATGTACCGCGTGGTTGCGTACTCCGGACCTTCGACCAGCTTGCCGCTCTTGATGCGCTCGAGGAGCTGCTCTTCGTTCATGGGTGTCGATCCCCCCAGTGCTCCTTCATGACGCTAGCAGTGGTCGTCGTGGTCCGAGACGCCCCCGCGGAGCGCTGCCACGCGTTGTCCTGGGAGCGCGTCCACTTTTGGTACGGTCACCCCCGTGGGGGCCGACGGGGAGTTGTGGATCTGCGAGCTCTGTGGGTACGTCTACGATCCCGCCGAGGGCGACGCCGATGGCGGGGTGGCCCCCGGACAGCCCTTCGAGAGCATCCCGGACAGCTGGTCCTGTCCCGTCTGCGGCGCCCGCAAGGATGACTTCTCGCCGCTGGATGACTGAGCGCGCGGCCCGGTGATCTCCGGGTACCCCCATTTCCTGGGCCTCGCCAGCCGCCTCCAGTGGGACGAGAAGGCGATCGACCTCTCCGACGACGCCGCCGCGTGGCCGCGTCTCGATGCCCCGGTGCGCGAGCGACTGGTGCGGCTCATCGCCGGCTTCTGCGTCGGCGAGGCCGCGGTGGCCGACGCGCTCGACCCCTTCGCGGCCGCCGCACTCGACGAGGAGGCGGCGGCCTGCTTTCGCGCCCAGGAGCGCGACGAGGCGCGGCACGCGCGCTTCTTCGATCGCGTGGCGGCCGAAGTCGGCATGGTCGCGGGTGCCTCCGCCGAGGAACGCCGGAACGCGCTGCGGCATCGACTCGAGCCGCGATTCCTCGCGCTCTTCGAGCACCGGCTTCCGGCAGTCGCTCACGCTCTGAGCGTGAGCGACGCGCGCCTCGACGACGCCGTCGGGCTCTACCACATGGTGCTCGAGGGGGTCGTGTTCACGGCCGGCCAGCTCGCGATCCTCGATCTGCTCGAGGAGAATCCGCTGCCGGGAGTGCGCCGCGGCGTCGAACTCGTCCTGCGAGACGAGCGTTGGCACGTGGGATTCGGCACCCGCTGTCTCCAGGACGCACACCTGCCGCCCGGCGCAATCCCTTCGATCCTGGCCGAGGGCGAGGCGGCGGCCACCCTCTGGTCCGGCGCCACAGGCGTGCGGGCCGCGGTGCGAGTCGTGGCCATCCTCCATCGGCGGCTCGGTGCCGTCCACCCCGCTGAACGTGAGACACTTCATTGACGCCCGCTAGAGTCTAGTTGTATCCTGGCTGCCGTCAAGGCCCGTGGCCGCGGAAGGAGCCGTCGCCTTACTCGCCGGCGATCCCGAGCAGGTTGCGGGCCGTCCGTCCGTCGCGCCGGAACGCCTCCGTGGACGCGCCGTGGACGAATCGGCCCTTGTCCATGACGCGGACCTCCTGGGCGACGGCGAACGCCAGATGCAGGTCCTGCTCGACGATCACCACCGTCATTCCCTTGGAGCGCACGACCGCCAGCGCCTGCTCGACCTGCCGCACCACGGCGGGCGCGAGCCCCTCGGACGGCTCGTCCAGCAGCAGCAGGCGGGGATTGGTGAGCAGTGCTCGCGCGAGCGCGAGCATCTGCTGCTCGCCCCCCGAGAGCTGGCGCGCGAGGTGCGACGTGCGCTCGGCCAGACGTGGAAACAGCTCCAGGATGCGCTCGATCGTCCAGGGCTCCGGCCGGCGCGCCCGGGACGACGCGAGATCGAGGTGCTCGGTGACCGTGAGCGGCGCGAAGACGCGCCGGCCCTGGGGCACGAGAGCGATGCCCTCGCGCGCGATCGCGTCCGGCCGGCGACCGGCGAGCTCGGTCCCGTCGAAGCGGATGCTTCCACCGCGTGGCCGGACGAGGCCCATGAGCGTCATCAGGAACGTGGACTTGCCGACGCCGTTACGGCCGAGAATGGCCACCGCGCCGCCCTGCTCGACGTCGAAGTCGACGCCGTGCAGAACGGTGCCCTCGGCATAGCCGGCGATCAGGCCGTCGACCTCAAGCAGCGCCATCGGGCTCCCCATCGTCGAGGAAGAGCCGCTCCCCGGCCTCCAGGCCGAGATAGACGCCCTGGACGTCCTCGGAGGCCCGGATCTGGGCCACGGGCCCGCTGGCCAGAACTGCGCCGAGGTGGAGCACGGTGATGTCGGTCGCCACCCGGAAGACGAACTCGAGGTCATGCTCGATCACGAGCACCGTGATGTCCGCCGGGAGCTGTTCGATCAACTCCACCAGCTTGAGCGTCTCGGCGTGCGACATGCCGGCGGCGGGCTCGTCGAGCAGAAGCAGGCGCGGGCGACACGCGAGCGCGATGCACAGTTCGAGCTGCCGGCGCTCGCCGTGCGAGAGCGCGGCCGCGGGGGTCGCGCGACGGTCCTCGAGGCCGGCCCGGTCGAGCGCCTCGTCGGCCTCGCGCCGGAGCCCGGAGGCACGGGTCGGGAACGGCCGATGGGCCCGCCCAGTGACGCGCTGCAGCGCGAGGACGACGTTGTCCCGACAGCTGAGGGTCCCGAACACGCTCGAGTGCTGGAAGGTCTGGGCGATGCCCAGCCGCGCGCGGGCGTGCTCGGCCATGTGGGTGATGTCGCGCTCGCCGACGTGCACGGTACCGCCGGTGGGACGCAGGCTGCCGGTGACGAGGCGGAACAGCGTGCTCTTGCCGGCGCCATTTGGTCCGATCAGCCCGTGACGCGCGCCCGGCTCGAGCGTCAGGTCGACGCGATCGACGGCGCGGAGGCCGCCGAACTCCCTGGACAGGCCGTGCAAGGCCAGCGCGCTCACGAGCGCCGCCGCCCGAGCCGGCCGAGCAGGCCGGCGATGCCGCCGGGCAGCAGGTACACCGCGAGGATGAACACGGCGCCGAGCACCAGCGGCCCGTGGCCCCCGAGCGAGGAGCCGATCTCGTCGCGCACGATGATCACGATCGCCGCGCCCAGACAAGCTCCCCACAGCGAGCCCGCGCCGCCGATGATCACCGCGACGAGCGCAACGACGGACGTGCCGAAGGAGGCGTCGGTCGGCGTGACGAATCGCGAGTGGGCCGCGAGCAGCGCTCCGGCGAGACCCGCGACGGCGCCGGCGAGGCAGAACGCCGCCAGCTTGTAGCGCCTGGTCGCGTAGCCGAGGGCACGCATGCGGTCCTCGTTGTCGCGGATGCCTCGCAGAGCGAGGCCGAACGGGGACCGCGTCGCGGCCCACAGCACCGCATAGCCGACGGCGAACACCGCGAGCACGTACCAGTACAACGGCGCCGGGTCGGTGACCGGGGCGCCGGGGAGCACCTCGGACGCGGGGATGCCGAACAACCCGTTCGAGCCGCCCGTGACGTTCTCCGATCGCTCCGCGAAGAGGAACACGATCTCGCCGATCGCCAGCGTCAGCATCAGGAAGTAGATGCCGTGGCTGCGAATCGCCAGCCAGCCCGTCGGGACAGCCACCGCGGCCGCAACGAGAACGGCGACGGCGAGCTGGACCGGCGCCGATGCGGTCACGTGGATGCCGATGAGGCCGGCCGCATACGCGCCGATGCCGAAATACGCGGCATGCCCAAGGGAGGGCAGTCCGACGAACCCGACGAGGAGCGCGAGGCTGGCCGCCAGCAGCGCGAAGAAGAGGATGCGCCCGAGCGTGCTGAGGTAGCCGGGGCCGAGCATGAACGGCGCGGCCGCGAGCAGGGCGAGCGCGGCCCCGTGCAGCGACAGCTCGCGGCGGTTCACCGTGGCTTGCGGCAGCGCGCTGGCCGCGATGCCCGCGGCGCCGTCCGAGACGCGCGGGGGCTCCGTTTCGACCCGCGCCTGCGGGACGCTCACGCGACCTCCGCCCGCGCGGCCCCGAACATCCCCTGGGGTCGCGCCAGCAGGACGAGGGCCATCGCGGCGAACAACAGGAACGACGACTGCTCCGGCAGCAGCGCCCGGCCCAGCGATTCGACCTGGCCGATCAGCAGGGCGCCGATCAGCGCGCCCTTGATCGAGCCGAGTCCGCCGATCACGACGACCACCAGGGCCAGGATCAGCACGCTGTCGCCGAGCCCCGGGCGCGCGCCGAAGATCTGGGCGCCGAGCACCCCTGCGGCCGCTGCGAGCGCGCTGCCGGCGGCGAACACGCCGAACAGGACCTTGCGCGCGTCCACCCCGAGCGCCTCGATCATCGCGCGGTCGGCGACGGTCGCGCGGATGAGAGCCCCCAGCCGGGTGCGCTCGACCACTACGTATACGGCGACCGCAAGGACGAGCCCCACTCCGATCAGCGCAAGGCGGTAGCTCGGATAGGGCCGGCCCAGCACGTCGGCGCTGGCGTCCAGGCCGGGCGGGGCGGCGACCGACAGCACGTCCGAGCCGAACGCCAGCAGCAGCAGCTCGCTGAGAACGAGCGCGACCCCGAGCGTCAACAGCGCCTGGTCGAGATGTCCTCTTCGCGCCAGCGGCTGTGTCATGCCCGCGAGCACGCCGCCCGCCGCGGTGCCGAGGATGACGGCGCCGCCGAGCGCGGCCAGGAACGTCGCCCACGTGGTGCCGCCCTCGGTCAGGGCATAGGCCGCGTATGCCCCGAGGAGATAGACGGCGCCGTGTGCGAGGTTCAGGACGTCCATCATCCCGAACACCAGCGACAGCCCGACGGCGAGGATGAACAGCAGGCATCCCAGCGCCAGTCCGTTCAGGATGCTCACCAGGTTGGCGTCGAGCCACTCGGGCATGTCGTCCCGGGTGATCCTAAGCTGCTGCTGGCGCCGGCGAGAACTCCCCGAGATCCTCGACGATGGCGTTGATGAACCCACCGCCCTCCGAGCGCACCTCCCGGAGATACATCTTCTGGTGCGGGCTTCGCTCCTCGAACCTCCAGGGACCGCGCGGGCTGTCGGCGATCTCGCCGAGCCCCTCCATCCGCTGTGCCAGCGTGTCTCCGTCGAGCGCCTCCGCATCGGTCACGGCCCTGTCGAGCAGCGCCGCCGCGTCCCAGGTCTGCATCGCGTACGTCGTGGGCGGGCTCCCGACCTTGGCCTCGTAGGCCTCGACGAACGCCTGGTTCGCCTCATTCTCGATCTGCGGCGTGTAGTGCAGGGCGGTGCGGACGCCCTCCGCGGCGGCACCCTGCGCCTCGAGGACGCCGCCCTCGGTGAGGAATCCCGAGCCGAAGAGCGGGATCCGGTCGCTCAGGCCGAACTCGCGGTACTGCTTGACGAAGGCGACCGCCTCGGCGCCCGCGTAGAAGCAGTAGACGGCGCCGGCGCCCGAGCGGCGGATCCGGGACAGGAACGGCTGGAAATCCTGGGTGGTGCCGAACGGGGTGCCCGCCTCGTCGACGATCTCGCCGCCGTTGGCCTCCATCCCCGCCCTGAAGCCGGCGATCGCCTCTGCGCCTGCAGCGTAGTCGGCGGCGACGGCATAGGCCCCGTCGCGCCCCTCTTCGGCCTGGGCGAGATACTGGCCCACCGCGTAGCCGACCTGGCCGTTGGTGAACGAGGAGCGCCAGACGTACGGGACGTCGCCGGCGGTGAGCTGGTCGGCGCCGGCGTTGGCCACGATCAGCAGACGCTTCGCCCCGGCGACGATGTCCTTCGCGCCGAGCGCGACGGCGGAGTTGACGATGCCCACGAGCGCGTCCACCTGGTCACGCTGGACAAGGCGCTGGATCGCGGGAAGCCCGGTATCGGGCCCCTCACCCTCGTCGGCGATGACCACCTGCACCTCGCGGCCGCCGATCCTGTTGCCGTTCTCGGCCAGCCAGAGGTCCCAGGCGGCCTTCATGTCCACCCCCAGCGGAGCGTAGACGCCCGCCTGCGGGATCACGAGACCCACCTTGATGGCGTCGGTCCCGCTCTCGCCGCTCTCCTCCTCCTCGCCGACGCTGCCACACCCAGCCAACCCGAGGGCAGCAACGCCCATCACGCCGAGCATCTGTCGGCGCGACATGCTGGTCTGCGTCACGGCTCGTCCCTCCTCGACAGTCGATCCTGACCCGGGGATCTCGGACATCCGACACCCCGCTGCCGCCGATCACAAGACTGTAGTCTGTCATCGTCGGTACCGTCAACCGTCACGTTATTGAACTCACTCGGCGGCGCGTACGGTCGCACCGACCCCGCGGTGCGTGCCCCCGGCGCTCTGGCAGGACCGATGGCACGGGTGGAACAGCCGAGCGAACGCGGCAGCCCAGGCGGCTGCTCGGCGGTGTCGGTCAAGCCGCCCGGCGGTTGCGAACCGGCGCCTGCGCGACGCCCTCGAGCGACCGGAAATACTCCTGCGCCGTCTGGTGCCAGAGCGCGTGCCGCTCCTGGAAGACATCGTGCGCCCGCCTGCGCGGCCACCCGGACGGCAGCACACGCTCGGGCAGGTCGGGGTCCAGGAAGGGGAACTTCCGCCACGAGTGCACGAGCATGGTCTGGTTGCGGAAGACGGCCTCGGGCGTCTTCGGACGCAGGCGCCCGAACCGCGCGATGAACTGCCGGTAGCCGTCGGCGACCGCCGCGAGGTCCCACGCCTCGGAGATGATGCGCTGCGGCTCGCCGATCGTCCCCAGCTCGGCGCGGAAGGAGAGCAGCTCAACGACCGAACCGTCGCCGGCCAGCTCGCGAAGCTCGTTCTCGCGCTCGACGTGGGGCGTGATCCACAACCCGCCCCCGAGCGATCCCAGCCCCGCCCAGGCCAAGCGAGTGCGCACCTGGTGGCGCACCTCCCGGCGCTGCTCGGGCACTCGCAGGACGACGAGCAGCCAGCGGCCGGCCCACTCCCGCGGCTCCCCGAAGCCGTAGATGCGCCCGGCGCCTGTACGCAGCATCTCCGCTGTCTCCTCGGTCAGGTGGACGCGCGAGCGCCGTCCGTGCCGCTCCGTACACAGCCAGCCCGCCGACACGCTGCGCGCCAGCGCCTGGCGGGCCGCCTGGACCTTGTACTCCAGCGCGCCGAGCGCGCCGATCAGCGTCTCCTGCCAGACGCCGTCGGGTCGCGGCAGGACGTACTCGCCGAGCATGGTCAAGAGCACCGACCGGGCGGCCGGCGCCCCCACGGACCGGCGACGCAGCTGATCATTCACCGAGCTTCACCCTACAGCGCAACGAAGATGTCACACGTCTCTTCGCCGAGACCCGTCCCGCCGGGGAGGACGCCGAGCTGCCGCAATGGGGGCCTGCGCGCAGGAGCGGACGCAAAATCCCTCACCGCTTTAGCCGGCCCTGTCACGCCAAGGCGATACCGACGATCGTCGCGTGTCCAAGTCGGCTCGGACCGCGCTGCGACGACGCCTGGTCCGGTCGCCGCCGCGCGCGGCAGCGACGCCGGCTCACTGACTCGTGTTCCCGTTCGCGAGCGCGAGCCGGTCACAACCTCCTCGAGGGATCTCAACCTGCGATTTCGAGTCGGGGAGACAGGACACATTTGGCTCTGCACCGCGGTTCGGTCGCGGTCATGTGCGGTCGCGTGTGCGGTCTCAGGAATCTCATCTCAGATCGGACTCGTGCTCTGCACGCCCAGCCTGCGAGCGAGGGATGGCATGTACGGCGACGGTGTCACGTGGGTCAAGCCGCCATGGACCGCACGCGCCGACGCATCGCCCGCATCCTTCGCCGCACCCCGACGCGCGCCGACGCATCCCAACCCGACACCTCCCGCCTTCCGCGCGACTATCTGACGATCCACGGATGACCGCACCAGCCCCACGCCCAGCAACCAGCATGCGCAACGCGACCGTCGTCGAGCGCGTCACCGCGCTCGAACTCACCACGCGGGACGACTTCGCCGACGAGCCGACCGTCGCGCCCGCCGAGACGGACCGCGAGCCGACGAGCAAATCCGACCACCGGCACGCCACCCAGCAGCGTGACGTTGCGCGCGCTGGCCCAGACCGCGGCGCGCTCCACAGATGACCGCGCGGCTCGCGGGCAAGACGGCGCTCATCTCAGGCGGTGCCCGGGGGCAAGGCGCAGCACACGGCCGCCGCCTCGCCGAGGAGGGCGCCGCCATCATCCTCGGCGACATCCTCCAGGACGCCGGCGAGGCGCACGCCCGCGAACTCCGAGCCGCCGGCCACGCCGCCCACTTCCTGCGCCTCGACGTCACCAATCCCCGCGACTGGAACGCGGCCATCCGAACCGCGGAAGAGCACTTCGGGCCCGCTCGACATCCTCGTCAACAACGCCGGAGTCGTACGCGTGGCACCCACCATCGACGAGACCGACGACGGCTGGCAGAGCACCATGGCCGTCAACGCGACCGGCGTCTTCTACGGCATGCGCGTCGCCATCCCCGCGCTGCGCCGCGCCGGCGGCGGCTCGATCATCAACGTCGCATCCATCTAGACCGCGCGAACCGGCCGCTCGTGCTCGAGCAGCCACCCGAGCACCTCGTGCGGGCGACCCATGAACCGCCGCGACACGACCTCCCCGGTCGCGTCATCGAAGACCGCGCCCGCCGTCTGGTTGGCGTGCACGTCCAGCCCGACCCAACCGCATACCCTCTGGCATGGTCGGCGTCCTCCTCTGGTGCCGTCGCGGCCGAGGGCGCAATCCTCGACCTGTAGACTTCACGCGCTAGGCGTGGGGCGCCGACCTACCTTGCACGACTACCCGGACGGATCGCCCGTCCATATGGTCTGAGGAGGTCCCTACACACGCGCCAGGACAGAAACCCGGCTCATGCCATCTTTCGCGTGGCAGCGAGCTGTCGGGCGCAGGTGAAAATGGCAGGGCCCGCGCAGCGCAGATGGAATGGCAGAGCGGACCGCCTCGGCGGAGCTCCGCCCCATGCCGTAAGCGGATCGGCATGCGGCACGACTGGCGGCGGCCTATCACGCGCCGCGAGACTCGGCGACGAGGCGTAACCAGTAACGGAACCAGTTGCGCCCGTAGGGCACGTAGACGCGGGTGGGAACGGCGCGGGCGCGGAGCTCGTTGAGGACCTCGGGGCGTACGCCGAGAAGCTGCTCGACCGCAACGGGCCCGTGAGCGAGGAGCAGCGCCTCGCGGAGCCGGGCGTCGTGGGTGGCCATCGACCACGGCGTGCCGCGTTCGGCCAGCTCGAACGCGAGGCGCAGGAAGGCCACATCGGTCGCCTCCCCGTATGGATAGACGCCGGTTGCCCCCACGTACGCGCCCTTGACGAGCCGGATATGCACGCCGCCCTTGGCCAGCGTTTCGGCGTCGGCCGGTGAACGCAGCAGGTTGGCTTGCAGCGTGGCGCCGATCCGAGAGGCGAGGCCACGCGCGGCGACGTCGAGGACGCAGGCGAGAACCGCGTCGGTGCGGGCGGCGTCCTCGGCGCCGACCTGGACCAGTCGGCCCGCGGGAAGGGCTCGAGCGATGGTGGCGAGGCGATCCGCCGCCGCCGAGGAGTCCTCGTCCAGAGCCAGATGCGTCAGGTCGACCGACAGCCAGACGTCCGCCGGGGGCGGCGGCAGCGCGCCAGCCAGGTCCGTGTAGTCCTCGAGCACCTGGTCGGCGACGCCGGGATCGCTGACGCGTTCGCCGAAGAGGTCGACGCTGATCCCGTGTCCCTGCGCGAGCAGCGTCGCCGCGGTGTCGAGCGCTTGGCTTCGAGTGCGGCCGGCAACGTATCGTGAAGCGGCGCGCCACGCCGCCGCCTCACCGAGCGGCACGGTCTTGACGACACGCTCGAGCCGCTCGCTCGTCGCGATACGGGACAGCACTGCTCGATCAACTCCCACTGCGCTCATCGTCGCAGGAGGGGCAGTCGCACACGGCCGTCCCGCAGGCGGATCGATGACTGAGACCCAGGTGGGGGAGGCCGCGCCCGCGACACTGGCTGTCGGACCGGGACGCCGTGAGGACCAGCCGGCGCGGGGCTGTTGTGCGGATCTGCGTACGTCTGAAACTCGCCCGGCAGCCGATCGCTCCCGCCACACGAACATGGCCCGCGGGCATGAGCGTGCGTCCAACGCGAGCCTTGACGCGAGTAGTCGCCCGTGCTAGGTAAAGCTTCGTCCCACATGAGCCAGACCGCTAAGCGCCATCGCATGAGTGACGCGGAGCGGTACCAAGCGGTGACGGCAGCGCGTGAACGGTTCGTCGCGGGGGACGACCGCGTTCGTGGGGTCCGGCCCGAGGTGGCCACGTCTTGGTATCGCTGCCGCGAGCAATACCACGTCGACCCGAGTCTGAGTAAGGCACCGCCTGCGGGCGAGCAGGACGAGTCTTCCGCCGAGCACACGCTCGAACACGAGATCGTGTTCGCCCAGCTCGGCGGCGCCGCGGCGTTGATCGCGAGCGAGGTCGAGAGCGTCGGCGGCGTCGTCACCGTCACCGACGGTGCGGGTCGGATCCTGACCGTCCAGGGCGACAAGGAGACGCTCTTCCGCGCGCGGGACAGCAACATGGCGCCGTGGTCGTGCTGGTCGGAGTGGGCGACGGGCACGAACGGGATGGGCACGGCGCTCGAGGCACCCGGACCGGTGCTGATCAGCGGGCCCGAGCACTGGTGCACGGGCTTTCACGAGTGGGTCTGTGCCGGCGTGGCCGTTCGCGACGCCGTGACTCACGATGCCGTTGCGGTCCTCGACGTCTCCACCTGGCGCGCCAACCTTCCGCCCCAAGCAGCCGGGTGGCTGTCCAAGGCAGTGGGCGGCGCGCGTGCGATCCTGCGTCAGCGCGCCCGCGACAGCGGCGCCGAGCTGGCCGCGGCATTCACCCAGACACGAGCGCGGTCCGGACAGGCGCTCGCCGCCCTGGACGCAAGCGGCAAGGTCGTCATCGCCGACGAGGGGGCAAGCCTCTTCCTCGGCGTCCCCGCGCGGGTGCCGGCAGTGGACCCCGCAGTCCGCTGGAAACCGGGCCTGGACCTCGGGCGCCTCGCCCGTCACGCCATGAAGCAGGCTCGTCTCGACCACGGCTGGGTCGGCTCGACGCAGATCGTGACCGAGCTCAGCAGCGAGCCCTGCCGGATCACCCTGCGCCCAGTCTTTCTCGCCGACCAGCCCATCGGGACGCTCGCGGTCTTCGGATCTGAACACGGTGACCCGATCGAGCGCGAGCGGCCCCAGCCCGGGCTGAGCCCCCCGGCGCGCATCGTGGGCGTGAGCGGTGAGCGCATGGTCCTGCTGCGCCGGCCCGAGGTCCGGTTCGCGGAGGCGGACGGCAACGATGTCTGGCTCGTCACCGACGAAGGACGCCTCCAAGCCGCGGTCCGTGGCATCGACAAGCTCGAGGAGGAGCTCGCCGGAGGCGAGTTCCTGCGCGTCCATCGGCGATTCCTCGTCAACCTGTCTTGCGTCCGCGCCGTCGACCGCGGGCCGAGGGGCGAGCTGTCGCTGATCATGGACGGCGCGGCGCGCGAGGCGGTGCCCGTGTCTCGCCGCAACGTCCCAGCCGTACGGCGCGCGCTGGGCCTCTGACCTAATAGGGGACGCGCGGCCGCTTCATCGTGCGATAGAGGAAGTGGTCGGTCTGCGCCGGCTCGCGCGCCGCGACGACCCGGTCGTGATGGGGCGAGAACCGGCAGACCGGATCCGTGGCCGCCGCGTCGCCCGCGAGCCGCAGCGCCTGGCAGCGGCAGCCGCCCCAATCCACCTCCTGCCGTCCGAGCGGGCACGTCCGGCATGGCTCCTGCATCCAGTCCGTCCCGCGGAAGCGCGCGAACGCGTCGGACTCGCTCCAGATCCACTCCAGCGGATGGTCGCGGACGTTGGCGAACTCGAGCCCCGGAATCGTCGACGCAGCCTGGCAGGGCAATACGTCGCCGTTCGGAGCAACCACCATCGCCGTCCGGCCCCAGCCGCCCATGCACGACTTCGGCAGCTCCTCATAGAAGTCGGGGAGCACCCAGAGGACGTCGACCTTGGGGCCGACCCGCTCACGGAAGCGCTGGACCGCCTCCTCCGCGCGCCGAAGCTGCTCCCACGACGGCATGAGCGCCTCCTGGTTTGGGACCGCCCAGCCGTAGTACTGCGTGTTGGCAAGCTCGAGCCGCTGCGCGCCGAGATCGAGCGCGAGATCGAGCAGGTCCTCGATGCGATCGAGGTTCTGCCGGTGCAGGACGCAGTTGATCGTCAGCGGGAAGTCGAGCTCCTTCGCGTGGCGCGCGGCCGCGATCTTCTTCTCGAACGACCTGTTGCCCGCGATGCGGTCGTTGTCCTCGGCGTCCGGGCTCTGGATCGAGATCTGCACGTGGTCGAGTCCGGCTGACTTGAGCGCCTGCGCCCGGTCGCGCGTGAAGAGGGTCCCGGCGGTGATGAGCGACGAGTACAGGCCGGCGTCGCGCGCGCCGGCGCAGAGCTCGACGAGATCGCGGCGCAGCATCGGCTCGCCGCCCGTGAGCGCGAGCTGAAGGACGCCGAGCCGCCGCGCTTCCCCGAAGGTCCGGATCCAGTGCTCGGTCTCGAGTTCCCGGCGGTACTGCTCGCCGCCGATGTGGAGCGGGTTCGAGCAGTACGGGCAGTGCAGCGGGCACTGGTAGGAGAGCTCGGCGATCAGCGTGGACGGCCTAGGCTGCATCGACCACGAGCCCCTTCTGAGCCATGGCGTCGACCAGCTCGAGAACGTCGTCGTGGACATCAGCGCCCTCGTAGCGCGCCGAGAGCGCGCCGACGATGTCGTCGAGCGAGCGCTCGCCGTCGCACAGCTCGAGCACCTCCGCCGCGGTGGGGTTGAGCCGCACGACACCCTCGGGGATCAGCAGCACGTGCTCCTCGCGCACCTCGTCGTACCGCAGTCGCGCGCCGGTGACCAGACGGGGACGCGTCATGCGGCAGGCTCCGGCGGCTGCGTGTCGCCGCGCTCGATGGCGTCGAGCTGCGCCCACAGCACCTCGGTCTTGAAGCGCAGTGCCGCGACGGCAGCGTCCTGCTGCTCGCGCGTTCGGCAGCGCTCGACGGTGAGGTCGAGCGCGTACTGAGCGTCACGCGGCGCTTTCACGAGGCGTGCGCGGAAGTACTCGAGCCCTGCGGGGTCGATCCACGGGTAGTGACGCTCGAGCGACTCGAGCCGCACGCGGATCGCAGCCGGCCCGAAGAGCTCGGTGAGCGATGACGCGACCGCCTCGATCCAGGGCTTCTGGCGCGCGAAGTTCACGTAGGCGTCGACCGCGTAGCGCACCGCGGGCAGGACCCGCCGCTCCGACGCCAGCTCTCCTCGCGAGACGCCGAGCGCCTCGCCGAGCCGCAGCCACGAGTCGATGCCGCCCGTTCCGTCGGCTGTGCCGTCGTGGTCGATGATGCGCTGGACCCACTCGCGGCGGACTTCGACCTCGAGGCAGTTCGCCAGGATCGCCGCGTCCTTCAGCGGGATGCACTTCTGGTAGTAGAAGCGGTTCGCGACCCAGCGCTGCAGCTCCTCGCGCGTGAGCTCTCCCGCGTCCATGCGCCGGTGGAACGGGTGCAGGTTGTGGTATCGCGCGCCCTGCGCGCGCAGGCGGGCGATGAACTCCCCGCCGGGCGACGCCTCGCGCTCGCCCGGCGGCCTCGTGGCGTACTCCGTCACAGCTCGACCTCGAGGCCATCGTAGGCGACTTCGACGCCCGCTCGGACGACCTCCTCCCGTTCGGGCGAGTCCTCGAGCAGGATCGGGTTCGTGTTGTTGATGTGAACGAGCGCCTTGCGCGTTCGCTCCAGCCCGGCAAGCATCTCGAGGGCCCCGCCGGGGCCCGAGAGCGGCACGTGTCCCATGTCGCGCGCGCTGCGGTCCGAGATGCCCAGTCGCGCGAGCTCGTCGTCGCGCCAGAACGTTCCGTCGACGAGGACGAGATCGCTTGCGGCGAACCGCGTGACCACGCCGTGGTCCAATCTGGCGAGGCCGGGAACATAGGTGACGACGCCGCCGGTCGTGCGGTCGCGGAAGACGAACCCGCTCGCCTCGAGCTCCACGTCCGACCCGCCGTGATAGCGCGGCGCATCGCCGCCCGCCGCGAACGGCTCGACCGCAAGGCTCGAGCCGTCGAGCGGCTGCGTCCGCCCCGGTTCGAGCGTCTGCCATTCGGCGCCGCAATAGCGCTCCAGCATCGGCAATACGGGATACCAGTCCCTCAGCGCGCGCTCGACGCCCGCATCGCCGAAGATGCGCACCGGCGTCGCCGACTCGCGCAGCAGGAGAAGGCCAGCCGTGTGGTCGATCTCCGCGTCCGTCAGCAGCACGCCCGCGATCGGCGGCGCGCGGACGCCGTCGACGCGCCGCGGGTTGAGCGTCTCGAGCTGCTGACGCAGGTCCGGCGAGGCGTTGACGAGAAACCACGGCCCGTCGTCCCCGCGGATCGCGAGCGACGACTGGGTGCGAGGTCGCGCACGTACACCTGCGCGCGCGGCCTCGCAGACCCCGCAATGGCAGTTCCATTGCGGAAAGCCTCCGCCGGCGGCCGAGCCGAGAACACGAACGCGCACGTGGCAGACGCCCCAGGCGCGCGCCGGACGCCCCGTCGGGCTTCAGACGCCTACCGGTGGTACAGGTAGGAAGTGACCTCGGAACACAGCTCGATGATCTCAAACTTGGGCTTGACCCACGTCATAGTGCCTCCTCCTATTAGAGTGCAACTGGCCGGATTTTACAGAGGAATCCAACAGCAGAATGTTCGCCGTCACACGATGCACGTCGAGGTAACCGCAGGCGACCCGTACGCGATCGGGGCCGATCTGGTCGCTGCTGCCTCGGGGCCGCGCGTGTCGGAGCTCGGTGCCCCGGAGCGCGCGGTGGCAGAGGCCGATCCGGTTGCGATGGTGTACGGGGCCGCCGCCCCCCTGGCAGTCGTGGCGCTCGAGCCCGACGTCGACGGGCTTCGAACCGCTGCCGCGCGGGCGGTGCGCGCGTGCCGCAACGGCGGGACGGTCGCGTGGGCGCTCGATGCGTCGCTGC
>JBOGYU010000020.1:0-23133 GCA_050696935.1 Solirubrobacteraceae bacterium
CGCGCATGCTGCTCGCGCCGCCCGGGCGCGAACGACAGGTACGCGCGCGCGAAGGTCGCCGCAAACGCGCGCGCCCGGTCATCCGGCCACACCGCAACCGAGGCCGCGGCGCGATCCTCGCTCCTCACGTCCGGCCGCTCGCCGGCGAGCACGTCCGCCGCGCCACGCACCAGCAACAGCGCGATCAGCGCCCACAGCATCACACGCCCGACCACGCGCAGCAGCTCCGCAGGCGTGCGAGCTGCCCGCCCCGCGCCGCGCACGAACGAGCCCGGCCTTCCCGTGGGCCACCTCACGACATCACCTCCCGTCTCATCGCTCGTCCGCCTCCTTCGCCGGCCACCGGCGCAGGAACCGTGGGCGGTTGAAGCCGACCAGCCGGTAGATCGCATCGGCCGGCGTGCACCCACGCTCAGACTCCACGCCCTCGCCGACCAGCTCGGCCTCGTACCGCCACCAAGGCCCGAACAGACTCCGGTCCTTGTGGAACTCGGGCTCCGGCCCGCAGTCGAACACGCGCACCGTCACCTCGACCACCAGCACCCGCTCAGTGGCCATGTGCCCTACCCTTCGCGACGCAGCCACGGCCACGCCGCGCCGCGCTCAGACCACCGGCTCCCGGGCCGTCCTCATCACCCGTCGAGCGCCGCCGCCGTGACACACCAGTGACACACGAGGTCGCCGAGGACCCCGAAACCGCCTCGGCCGCGCCCTCCGCGAAAGCGCGCTACAGAGCCAAATCCGACGACAACAGAACGCCGCAGAACACGACTTGAAAGCCTCGTAATGAAGGGGTCCCCGGTTCGAGTCCGGGCGTCGGCTTTTGAGAAAGCCCCGCATATCGGGGCTTTCGCGATGAAGTACCTCCACTACGTGCCCCGGGCCAAGGATGCTGAGCCCGTGGGGACGCGTTCCGACTCGAGCCCGACCCAAGTTCCTGCAAGAAATCATTGACCTGCTGCGTGCAGCAGGAATATCCTTTTTTGCAGGATGAGTCTGAGCGGAGAACAGGCTGAGCGCGTAGCGCGCAAGGAACTGCCGCGCCTTGTGGCGCAGCTGCTCGACCTGAGTGACGGCGTCAGGCTGCGGCCGCAGGGGTGCGGGGTGGACCTGGTGATCGAGCTTCCCGACGGCCGTCGGTGGGTCGCTGAGGTGAAGTCGTCGGCGCGCAGCGCGGACGTCGCCACGGCGGCGCGGCAGGCTCGCGCCTACGCACGCGAGGGTGAGCTGCCCGTCGTGGTCGTGCCCTACATGGGCGCGGCCGGCGCGCGCGCCGCAGCCGCCGAGGGCGTCGGCTGGGTCGACCTGTCCGGCAACGCTCGCCTGCGCGACGGGGACCTCTTCGTGCGCGTCGAGGGACGGCCGAACCGCTACCCGAGCCGCGGGCGCCCTAGCTCGCCTTTCGCGCCCGCGAGCGCGCGCGTCACCCGACACCTGCTCCAGGACCCTGAGCGGTCGTGGAGGCAGGCCGAGCTCTCCAAGGCGACCGGCCTCGACGACGGGCGTGTCTCGAAGTTGGTGGCGCGCCTCGACGAGCTCGAGCTGTTGGAGCGCGACGGTGCCCTGCTGCGTCCCCGCGATCCCGATGCCCTGCTCGACGCCTGGGCGGCGGACTACAACTTCGACGGCCACGACATCGTGGCCTGCCACCTCACGGCACCGGGAGGCGGCGTAGAGCTCGCGCGCGAGATCGCCGATGGTCTTGTCGAGGCGAAGATCCCTCACGCGCTGACCGGACTGCCGGCGGCCTGGATGCTCGACAAGTTCGCCCAGTTCCGCCTCCTCAGCGTCTTCGTCGGCGAAGATCCTCGCCGGGTCGCGGATCTCCTCGGAGCGCGCGCCGAGCCTCGTGGCGCGAACGTCCAGCTGATCGGTCCCAACGACCGCGGGGTCTTCGTCGGCGCCGAGGACGTGGACGGCGTGCGCGTCGTGGCGCCAGTTCAGGCCTACCTCGATCTGCTCGCGCTCCCAGAGCGTGCGCGCGAGGCGGCTGAGCACCTCCGCGAGAAGCGACTGAACTGGCGCCGACATGGCTGAGAAGCCGCAGACCGAGAGCGGCTACGCGCGCGAGGACACGGAGCTTGTCGAATCAGCGACGCTCACGGTCGCGACCATCCTCGGCGACCTACTCAACGATCTGTGCATCGTCGGTGGCCTCGTGCCGACGCTGCTCATCGACGTTCCCGCCGGGGCAGAAGCGAACGGCAGGCATTGCGGCACGAACGACCTCGATGTCGGCATGGCCCTCGCGATCTTGGATGAGGAGAGGTACAAGGAGATCGCCGAGCGACTGCGGCGCGCCGACTTCGTCCATGACACGCGCGGCGGGAATCCAATCGTCCAGCGCTGGCGCTGGGGCGATCTCGACGTGACGATCGACTTCCTCATCCCACCGACGGAAGACGCCCAGCGTGGCGGGCAGATCAAGCACCTCGAAGGCGACTTCGGCGCGATCGTCGCGCCGGGTCTGCAACTCGCCTTCGACGAGCGCGAGCCGGTCGGGCTCGACGGTACCACGCTCGAAGGCGACCGAGCACGGCGATCCGTCCCCGTCTGCGGCCCAGGCGCGTACACCGTCCTCAAGTCCTTCGCTCTGCGGCTCCGCCGCGAGCGAAAGGACGCCTATGACCTCGACTACGTACTCGCCCACTGGCCGGCCGGCATCCGCGACATCGCCATCCGACTCGTCGGGCACGCTGAGAGCGAGGCGGAGATCGTCGCCACAGCGCTGGGGCACCTCCGCGACGACTACGCCACGATCGATCACTTGGGTCCGCGCGCGTGCGCGCGATTCAGGGACACCGGCGGCGGCGAGGATGCGGCCGCCGCCGACGCGCAGGGCCGGGTGGCCGACCTGCTGCGAGCGTGTACTTCCGCCGGCGTCCGCCTACCCTGAGTCAGGCCATGAGCATCACCATCGCTCGCACCCGGTTCGCCCATCACGAGTACAACTCGCGTGGTGACGTGCTGTACCTGAACGTCCGGGAGCCGCAGCCCGCAGCGGCATAACGTCGCGAGGGCACGGAACGGCCGTAGCCCAGGATCGGCCGGGCGGCCAAACCGTGTCCCCGATTCAGCAGTTCTAGCCCGACTCAACCGCACTCAACCGAACGAGCCCGAGCCAAATCGGCCGTCCCTGGGCTCCACGGCTCCAGGATGAGACTCGTAATGACTGGGTCGGGGGTTCGAGTCCCCCGTCGGCTTACCGGCTTACTGCTGTTCTGCCGGCGGCGGCTGAGCACCGTGGCGTCGTCGTGACGTCGATCGTGCTGACCGCGGGCGCGCTGACGCTCGGCGCGGCCGCCGCGCAGGCCGCCGAGACGTCTGCAGGCGGGACGAGCAGCGGTGTGGCGATGGCGCTCGCGACGCTCGGCGCGCTGCCGGCGCTCGTGGGAGCGCGGAACTGGCGGCGGCGGTGATGACGTTCGCCGGCTGCCACGGACCCGGGTCGGGTCTTGACGCCAAACGACGGAGACGCCCTTCGTCATGTGAACGGCGGTGACGACGAGACCGTCACGCGCGCCATACAACCGGTGCCCGCGCTTGGCGGCCGCGCGGCGCCACGTTGACCATCACGACGCTCGTGGCACCACGGCCCGCGTCCCGTCCCTCGGTCGACCGAGGTCGCGTGGTCTGGCGTGCATCGCGCGTCGTCTTGCGCATCGATCGATCAGGCTGGTCGGGGTGAGGCTCGGCCCCGTCGCCGTCCGCCTGGCTGCAGACCGACGGCGTCAAGCCAGGGGCTCTCGCGGCTGACAGGCCGCGGCACGCGGGTGGCCGAGGTCGACGTGGAGACCGCGGCGATTGATGCACGGCCCGCGACTAACCCCGCGGTCCTCCAGAGGGGTCTCGGACGGCCAGGGCCAGCAGCGACACGAGCTCGAACGCGACGTTGGCGGCGGCCACCGCCGTCGCGCCCGCCGGGTCGTACGGCGGCGAGACCTCAACCACATCCGCGCCCACGAGTCCGCCGGCCAGCGGCCGCAGCCCGCGGACGATCGCCAGCAGCTCGCGGCTTGTCAGCCCGCCCGCCTCGGGCGTGCCCGTGCCCGGAGCGAAGGCGGGATCGAGCACGTCGATGTCGATGGAGACGTAGAGCGGCGGGCGCAGCACGTCGCGCGCCAGCTCGATCGCCCCGCCGACGCCGACGTCGTCGAGCTCGCGCGCAAGCAGCATGCGGAATCCCAGCGCGCGGTCGTCGTCGTAGTCCTGCGCGCCGTACAGCGACCCGCGCAGCCCGATCTGCACCGACCGCGTCGCATCGACGAGCCCCTCCTCGGCGGCGCGCCGGAAGATCGTGCCGTGCGTGACCTTCGCGCCGAAGTACGAATCCCAGGTGTCGGTGTGCGCGTCGAGCTGCAGCAGCGACAGCGGGCCGTGCGACTGCGCCGCGGCACGGATCAGCGGCAGCGCGACCGAGTGGTCTCCGCCGAGCCCGAGCACGCGCGCTCCGCCGCCGTGCAGGCGGCGCGCCTCGCCCTCGATCGCCGCGTGCCCGGTCTCGACGTCGACCGGACTCGCCGGCGCATCGCCCGCGTCTGCGACCTGCGCGACCTCGAACGGCGCGACGTCGAGCGGCTCGTTGTACGGGCGCATGAGCAGCGAGGCCTCGCGGATCGCGGCGGGCCCGAAGCGCGAGCCCGGGCGAAACGTGGTGCCGCCGTCGAACGGCGCACCGAGCACGGCGACGTCGATGCGTCCGACGTCCTGCGCGCGCGGCAGGCGAGCGAACGTGCGCAGGCCCGCGAAGCGCGGGACCGCGAGTGCGTCGATCTGCCCGATCATCGGATCACGCGAGTCGCCGGTCCCCATCAGCCCTCCGCTGGTCGCCTATCGAACCCGCAGGATGACGCACACGTCGTGGTATGCGGCGGCGCGGGCGCCGTCAGTGCCGCATGAGCCGGTGCGCCTTCAACGCGAGGATGAGCGCGACGCGCCGCCCCGGGTCCTCGATCCCGCCGACCAGCTGCTCGATCTTCGCGAGGCGCTGATAGAGCGATTGACGGCGCAGGTGGAGCGATCTGGCGATCTCGGTCTTGGATGCGCCGGACACCAGGTACGTCCACAGCGTCTTCGTCAGGTCGGTTCCGTGCGCGGCGTCGTGACGCAGCAGCTCCCCGAGCTCATCCTCGATGAACGACGACATCTCGCGCCCGCCCGCGAGCCTCGCCAGCAGGCGGTCCGGGGCCATCCCGCGTGCCGTCAACGCGCGCTCGGCGGTGCCGAGCTCGCGCGCGAGCGTGAGCGTGCTCTGCGCGTCGGCCAGCGACTGGCCGACGGACTCGAGGCCGTCGACGACGGGCCCGAGCGCGAGCCGCAGCGACCCGGTCCCGCCGTCGCGTCTCAGCCGGACCTCCACCCGCTCGATCAGCGCCTGCGCCTGAGCTCGGGCCGCGGCGCGTCCGTCGTCGGCGAAGACCACGCCGAGCACCAGCGTCCCCACCTCGGCGACCAGCCCGCCGCCCGCTTCGGCCACGGCGCCTTCGGTCGCGTGCACGGCGACATCAGCCTCCTCCGGCGGGTAGTCGCCGACGGCAAGGCCGGCGAGGCGCTGGCTCGATGAAGTCAGCCCCAGCATGCCGGCGCGCACCTCGAGGTCGCGCCGCGAGATGAAGCGACCGGCGAGCAGGTCCTCGAGCAGCTCGCGCGTGAGGCGCTGGCGGAGTGGCACCGCGCGCCCGGTGCGCAGCAGAGTGAGCGCGATCGCGGTGGGACCGTGCTCGAGCGCGGCCCGTACCGTCGCGGGCGAGCTCTCCTGGGTGTCGTACATGCACAGGGTGCCCCACTCTTCGCCGAGCACGCTCACCGTCGCGCGCGAGCACTCGGCCGGGTGGGCGGCGCCCGGGCCATCCAGCACCGTCGTTGTCACGACGCGGCCGCTCGTCGCTCGCAGGACGACCGGGCAGCCCAGCGCGTGGGCGAGCGCGCGCACGACGCCCGAGAGCCCTTCCGCGCGCAGGAGCGCGGCGTTGAGCACGGCCTGCACCTCGTGGTGCGCACGCAGCTCGCGGGCTTGGCGGTCGACGATCCGGTGCTGGATCTCCTCGGTGATCTCGACGAACGGGACGATGTTGTGGAGCGCGATCATCGGCAGGTCTCGCTCGCGCGCGGTGCGCAGCACCGCGTCGGGAACCTCGTCGAAGCTCCACCCCAGCTCGAGCGCGAGCGCCGCGATCCGCTTGTCAGCGAGCTGGTGCACATAGGCCGCCTGGGCGGCCGGTCCCTGGTCGGCCAGACCGAGGCCGCCCGTGAGTAACAGCTCGCCGCCTTTGAGCAGCGTCGGGACCTCGGCCAGCTCGCTCGTGTGCACCCAGCGTACGACGCGGTCGAGCTGCGTCGTGCCGTGGAGGATCCGAGCACCGGTGCGCTGCATGACCTCGAGCGCCAGCACCTCGCCCAACGGCAGGCCGTTGGCCGGAGCGGCGTCGATCTCCGTGTGCAAATTGTCCCCCGGCGGCAGCCGAAGCGTTGACGGACTGTCCGTTATACCGCGGCCGGAGCGGCGGGAGAATGATGCGGATGAAACCGCCGGAGTTCGAGTACGTGCGGCCGGCGTCACTGGACGATGCCATCACCGCGCTCCGGTCCGGCGAGGAGGCCAAGCTCCTCGCCGGCGGCCAGAGCCTCGTCCCGCTGCTCAACATGCGCTTCGTCCACCCGCGCGTTCTCGTGGACATCACGCGCATCGCAGGGCTGCGCAGCATCGCGCGGGTGAACGGCACCCTGCGGATCGGCGCGACGGCGACCCAGCGCGAGGCCGAGATCTCACCAGCGGTCGCGGACGCATGCCCGCTGCTCGCGCAAGCGCTCGGCTTCGTCGGGCATCCTCAGATCCGCAACCGCGGCACGGTCGGCGGTAGCCTGGCGCACGCCGATCCGGCAGCTGAGCTGCCCGCGGTCGTCCTCCTCCTCGACGGCGTCGTGCACGCCCGGGGGGGCGGCGGCGAGCGGGCGATCCCGGCCGTGGAGTTCTTCCGCTCGCACCTGACCACGGCGCTCGAGCCGGACGAGGTGCTCACGGCCGTCGAGTTGCCGGTCTCGGCGCCGGGCGCCGGTTGGGACTGCACGGAGATCACCCGCCGTCCCGGCGACTTTCCGCTGTGCGGGGCGGCATGCCAGGTCGAGCTCGGCAGAGACGGCGCGTTCACGGACGTCCGCCTCGGCCTCTACGGGGTGGCCGACCGGCCGATCCGCGCGGTCGCCGCCGAGGATCGGCTCCGCGGCGAGCAGCCCGAGCCGCGCCTCGTCGCCGAGGCCGCGAAGGCCGCAACCGGCGACGTCTCGTGCGCCGGCGACATGCATGCGTCTCCGGCGTACCGGCGGCACCTCGCGGAGGTGATCGCCCGCCGGACGATCGAAGCGGCGGTCCAGCGGGGGAATGCACGTGCCGAGCACTGAACGCGTCCGGCTGACGGTCAACGGCACGGCCTGCGACCGGCGCATACCGGCGCGCATGACGCTCGCGGACTTCCTGCGCGAGGAGCTCGATCTCACCGCCACGCACCTGGGCTGCGAGCACGGAGTCTGTGGCGCCTGCACTGTCCACATCGACGGGCACACGGCCCGGTCGTGCATCGTGCTTGCCGTTCAGCTCGACGGGTGCCAGGTCACGACGGCGGAAGGACTGGCGGAGGACGGTGTCCTCACGCCGGTCCAGCAGGGGTTCTGGGAGGCGCACGGCATGCAGTGCGGCTTCTGCACCCCGGGATTCCTGATGACGGTGACCGAGCTCCTGCGCGAGCACCCGGACCCGTCCGACGAGCAGATCGCGCAGGCGCTCGGCGGCAACCTCTGCCGCTGCACCGGCTACACGAAGATCGTCGAGGCCGTCCATGAAGCCGTCCGGCTCACGCGGGGCGGCGCGGGGTCGAGGGGATGAGCGCGAAGGTCGGCGTACCGAAGCTCGTCGGCGCCAGCGTCAAGCGCAAGGAGGATCCGCGGATGCTGCGCGGCGGCGGGCGCTATGTCGCGGACATCAAGCTGGTCGGGCTCCTGCACGCTGCCGTGCTTCGCAGCCCGGTCGCCCACGCGCGGATCGCGAGCATCGACCTGGAGGCCGTTCGCGCGGACCCCCGAACCCGTCTCGTGCTCACGGCCGCGGACCTCCCGGCCGGCACCGGGCCGATGCCCTGCATCGACGCGATGCCGGATACCAAGCCGTCCGACCAGCCGCTGCTCGCGACGGACGTCGTGCGCTACGTCGGCGAGCCGATCGCCTTCGTCGTCGCCGACAGCCGGCCGGAGGCCGAGGACCTGCTCGATCTGATCGACGTGGAGTACGAGGAGCTCGCGGTGGTCGTCGACCCCGAGCGGGCCACCGCGGCGGACGCGCCGATCCTGCACCCGGAGTGGGGCACCAACGTCGCCAATGAGCTCACCCAGGCCGTCGGGGACGTCGAGCAGGCCTTCGCCGAGGCGGCGCACGTCTACCAGGAGCGCCTGCGGATCCATCGCTACCACGGGATGCCGCTCGAGACGCGTGGCGTGCTCGCCGACTGGGACACGTCCGCGGAGCATCTGACCTTGTGGTCCTCGACGCAGTTCCCGCATGCGCTCAAGCAGTTCCTGACCGCGATGCTCGGGCTCTCCGCGCATCAGGTTCGCGTTGTGGCGCCGGACGTCGGCGGCGGGTTCGGCGTCAAGTGCGAGTTCTATCCCGAGGAGATCCTGGCGTGCCTCGCCTCGCGCCGCACGCGGCGCCCCGTCAAATGGATCGAGGATCGCTACGAGCACTTCGTGAGCGCCTCCCACGCCCGCGAGCAGATCCACGACGTCGAGGCGGCGGTCGACGAGCGGGGGGTCATCATCGGCCTGCGCGATCGGATCATCACCAACAACGGCGCCTATCTGCACACGCTCGCAATCACGCCCAGCTCGATCGCCTCGGCCATCCTCCCCGGCCCGTACCGGATCCCGAACTACGAGGTGAGCGCGCGCTCCGTGGTTACCAACAAGGTGCCGCTCGCCGTGTATCGCGGCGCGGGGCATCCACAGGCGGTGTTCGTGATGGAGCGGATGATCGAGATCATCGCGCGCGACCTGGGCATCGACTCCGCGGAGATGCGGCAGCGCAACTTCCTGCAGCCCGGCGACCTGCCGTTCGACCGCGGGACGGAGATCGTCCTGGCCGGCAAGGTGGTCTACGACAGCGGCGACTACCCGGAGTGCCTGCGCCGGGCCCTGGCGATGGCGGGGTACGAGGAGTTCCGCGCCGAGCAGGTGCAGGCGCGACGCGACGGCCGTCTCATCGGCCTCGGCATTGCGTGCTACGTCGAGGAGACCGGCATCGGGCCGTACGAGAGTGCCACGGTCCGCGTGGAGCCCTCCGGCCATCTCGTGGTCTACACGGGCTCCTCGCCGCACGGTCAGGGGCACGCAACCGCGTTCTCGCAGATCTGCGCCGACGAGTTCGGCGTCGGGCTCGACGACGTCACCGTGGTCCACGGCGATACGGATCTGGTGCGCAACGGCGTCGGCACCTATGCGAGCCGCAGCGGTCCCGTGGGCGGCTCCGCGACGCGCAAGGCGGCGGTGGTGGTGCGCGAGAAGGCGACGGAGCTCGCCGCGCACCTGCTCGAGGCGGACCCCGCGGACATCGTGACCAAAGCTGGTCGTGTCCATGTCGTCGGCAATCCGGGCAAGGGGTTCACGCTCGGCGAGCTCGCCGCCGCGGCCGCGCCCGGGTCGCCGCTGCCCGAAGGCATGACCCACGACCTGCAGGCCACCGAGTA
The DNA here is from genome assembly GCA_050696935.1 of Solirubrobacteraceae bacterium. Taxonomy (GTDB): domain Bacteria; phylum Actinomycetota; class Thermoleophilia; order Solirubrobacterales; family Solirubrobacteraceae; genus DASSUW01. The sequence goes on from JBOGYU010000020.1 coordinate 9,732, forward strand.
CTTCGACGTCCCGGGGATCGCCTTCGCCTACGCCACCCACGTCGCGGTGGTCGAGGTCGACCCCGAAACGGGGATGGTCGCGCCGCTGCGCTACCACGTCGTTCACGACTCGGGCCGGCTGATCAACCCGCTGATCGTCGAGGGCCAGGTGCAGGGCGGCGTCGTGCAAGGCCTGGGCGGGACGCTCCTGGAGGAGCTCGTCTACAACGACGACGGCCAGCCCGTCAACGCAAGCTTCGTCGACTATCTGATCCCGGCGGTCGGCAACGTGCCGCCCATCGAGGTCGGTCACATGGAGACCCTGACGCCGCTGAATCCGATGGGCATCAAGGGTGCCGGCGAGGGCGGCGCCGTCGGGTCTCCGGCGGCGCTGGTCAACGCGGTCGAGGACGCCGTCGCCGGGCTCGGGGTCCGGCTGCGCAGCACGCCCGTGACACCGAACGGGCTGTTCGACCTGATCGCCGCGGCCGGGAGAGAGCCGCAGCCGTGAAGTTCGGCATCGTCAGCATCTTTCCGCCCGCCCGCTCCGCACTCGAGAAGCTGCGCCTGGCGGAGCGGCTCGGGTTCGACACGTTCTGGGTCTGCGACTCGCACGTGATCTGGAACGAGTGCTACAGCCTGCTCGGCTGGCTGCTCGGGCAATCCCGCGACGAGCGGATCGAGTTCGGCACGATGGTCACGAACACCATGTCGCGGGACCCGATCGTCATCGCGAGCGCCTTCGCGACGCTGCAGGACGTCAGCGACGGTCGCATGCTGTGCGGCATCGGCCGGGGCGACAGCGCGGTTCGCGTGCTCAAGCGCCGCCCGGCCACGGTCAAGGCGTTCGAGCCGGCGGTCACGCTGATCAAGACCCTCGCACGCGGCGGATCGGTCCAGACCGAGTCCGTCGAGACGCGCATCGAATGGGCGACCGGCGCCAGGGTCCCGGTCTATGTGGCCGCCTACGGTCCGCGCATGCTCGAGCTCGCCGGCCGGGTCGGCGACGGCGTGATCATCGAGTGCGCGGATCCCCACTACATCTCGTGGGCGATGGAGCGAGTGCACCGCGGCGCCCGTGACGCCGGCCGCGACGCGTCGGAGCTGGCCGTGATCTCGACGACCGCCACCTACGTCTCCAGCGATCTCGCGGCGGCGCGCGAGCAGGTCCGGCCGGTCGCCGCGCTGGTCGGCAACCACGTCGCGGAGGTTCTGCGCAACAGCGGGCGGGACAGCCTTCCGGCGGAGCTGGAGGCGTTCGTCGCGGAACGCCCGGACTACGACTACCACCACCACGTCAAGCGCGACACCGACCAGTCGCGCTACGTGCCCGACGACATGCTCGAGCGCCTGTGCCTGGTGGGGCCGCCCGAGACCTGCGCCGCACGGCTCACCGAGCTGGGCGCGCTCGGGGTGACGCACGTGAACTTCTACGCGCAGACCGACGACTACGACCGGCAGATGGAGCGCTACGCCACCGACATCATTCCGCAGGTGCGCGCAGAATTGGCCGTCTGAGCGGGCCCCAGCGCGCCGGCCGATGCCCTTCGTCGACGAACTGCGGCACCGCACGGGCGAGGAGTTCTTCGTCTCCGACTGGTTCGAGATCAGGCAGGTGGACGTCGATGTCTTCGCCGCGGTGACGCGCGACTGGGACTTCATGCACAACGACCCCGCGTGGGCGGCGGAGACCGGCCCTTGGGGAACGACGATCGCGCACGGCTTCTACCTCCTCTCGCTCGTCTCGTACTTTCACGGCCAGGCCGGCTTCCCCACCGTCGCCACGGATGACGAGTATCTCGTCAACTACGGCCTCGACAGGGTCCGCTTCCTCGAGCCGGTGCAGGTCGGCGACCGGATCCGCGCGCGCATGCGCCTCGGCAGCGTCGAACAGCGCAAAGCGGGGCGGGCGCTGGTGCGGACCGAGGTCGTCTACGAGTCCGAGCGCGGCGGCGACCGGCCGGCCATGGTCTGCGAGTCGCTCATGCTGTGTGTGTACGGCAAGGCGATCCGCAATGCCCGGTGACCCGGTCCACGTCGACGAGTACCTCGAGCGGCACGCACTCCGGCGCCCGCACGATCCGGCGGTGGCCTGCGCGGAGTTCACGTGGACGTTCGAGATGCTCGGGCGGGAGGTGGACCGCTGCGCCGCGGCGCTCACCGCCCATGGCATCGGACCCGGTGACGTGGTCGGCGTGCTCGGCCACTCGCGGCCAGAGTGGCTCGTGGCCTTCCTTGCGTGCTGCCGTGTCGGGGGCCTCTATCTCGGGCTCAGCCCGAAGTACGTGGCGCGCGAGCTGGAGTTCATCCTGAGCGATGCACGGCCGCGCATCGTCCTGACGCTCGGCGACGAGATGGCGGGCTCGCGGCTCGCCGCTCTCGACGAGTTCCTCGCCGCCGGCGCGGAAGCGCCGTCGCGGCGGCCGTCGAGGGTCACGCCGGACGCCCCGTGCGCGATCGTGTACACGTCGGGGTCGACCGGCCTGCCCAAGGGCGCGCTGCTGTCGCAGCGCGGGATCGTCCAGAGCGCCGAGCTCACCTGGCGGCACTGGTACGGCGCTGCGCGCGACCTGCGCACGGTCGCGCAGCACCCGATCAATCACGTCGCATGGCTCGTGTGCGAGTGCGTCGCGGTGCTGCTCGGTGGAGGCACGCTCTTCTTCCGCGAGCGCTTCGACGGCGGGGCGACGCTGCGCCTCATCGCCGGCGAGCGCCTCAATCTCTGGTTCGCCTTCCCCTCGATGGTCGCGCTCGCGATGCGCTCGGAGGACTTCGCGACCGCCGACCTCTCCAGCCTGCGGCGGATCGCGTTCGGAAGCCTCCCGCCGCTCGACCTGCTGCGTCGGCTGCGCGCGCGGACGGCGGCGGTCTTCGCCGTGAGCTATGGCCTGACGGAGGCCAGCGGCGGCGCGCTCACGGCCACGTCGGACGAGGACGATCTAGAGACGGTCTCCACAAGCGTCGGGCGAGTCCTGCCGGGCTTGGAGACGCGGATCGTGGACGCCTCGGGGCACAGCGTGCCCGCCGGCGCCCCCGGCGAGCTCCTGATCCGCGACGGAACGACCTTCCTCGGCTACCTGAACCGCCCCGGTGCGACCGCCGAGACGCTCGACGGCGACGGCTGGCTTCATACCGGCGACGCGGTGGCGCAGGACGCGGACGGCAACCTGCGCCTGGTCGGTCGCCTCAAGGAGATGTTCAAGTCCGGCGGCTACAACGTGTACCCGACCGAGGTCGAGCAGGTGATCGCCGCGCATGACGCCGTCAGCGCAGTGGCGGTCGTCGCGTCGCCGGACCCGGTCTGGGGCGAAGTCGGCACCGCCTTCGTCGTGCTGGCGGCGGGCGCTGCCGCCGACGCGGAGCAGGTGCGCGAGCACGCCCGCTCACGCCTGGCGAACTACAAGGTTCCCAAGCACTTCGTGACGATCGACCGGCTCCCGCAGCTGCCGAACGGCAAGCCCGACAAGATGCTGCTCCGCGAGCGGGCGCAGCAGCTCGTCCCGGACCGGTCATGAGCGAGATCGGAGGATCGAGCCGATGAGCCCGAGCGTCGCACCGTGTGCCGGCGTGATGGAGGAGATGACCTGGCCGGAAGTCAGGGACGCTGCGGAGGCCGGCCTCCCGGTCGTGCTGCCGGTGGGCAGCACCGAGCAGCACGGACCGCACCTCCCGCTGAACACCGACTGCCTGATCCCGCAGGCGATCGCGCTGCGGGCCGCCGAGGACCACCCGCTGGTCGTGGCGCCGGCCGTGCGCTTCGGCGCGAAGTCGCGGCCGCTCAGCGGCGGTGGCGAGAGCTTCCCCGGAACGCTGTCCCTGCGTGCGACGACGCTGCTGTTGACGCTCGAGGACATCGCGGGCGCGCTGGCGCGAGCCGGGTTCCGGCACGTCTGCCTCCTCAACTGGCACTACGAGAACGCGCCGTACCTCTGGGAGGCGTGCGACGGCGTGGCGGCCCGGCATCCGCGCGTGCGGTTCCTGATCCTCGAGCAGCCCGTTCCGGAGCTCACGGCCGCCGAGCTCGACGAGATCTTCGGCGGCGACTTCCGAGGCTGGGACGTGGAGCATGCGGCGCTCGCAGAGACGTCGCTCATGCTTGTCATCCGGCCGGATCTCGTGCGGCGCGACCTGATGGCCGACGACGCCGCTGCGCGCCATCCCGGATGGGAGGTGATCCCGGCGCCAGGCGACACGATCCCCACGAGCGGCGTGCTCTGGCGCGCGAGCGCAAGCAACGAGGCGGCGGGACAGCGCCTGCTCGAGCGCGCGGCGACGCATCTGCGGGTGGCGCTCGAGACGGAGTTCGGCCCGCCGGCCCACACGCGCCGGTAGCGCGCGTAGCCGACGCCCGAGCCGAACGCGCGCGTCGAAGAACTCGCGCTGGGCAGCGTTGCGCTCGGCGTAGTCCTCGACGGACGGCTCGGCGTAGTTCGTCGACTCCTTCGTGAGCAGCTCGGTGCGGAAGAACCCCGGGGTTGACGATCGTCGTGTGGAGACTGTGCGGCCCTCTGCGTGAGGCCGTGCTCGCCGACTACTGCCACACGCTCACGATCACCGCGACGACGAGCAGCTTGGCGAGCCAGTCGCCGGCGTGGATGGCGGCCAGCCTCACGGGCGTGTCCTCGTGGACGATCGCTCCCGTCCAGAGCACTAGCGGGAACCCGATCCACAGGGCCAGCCCGACCAGCAGGCCGCCGCTCCACTCGTCGATCTCGGCCCGCGAAGCCAGGCCCGCGACCACGGTGGCGAGGATCAGGCAGCGCAGGAGCTCGACCGCGATCTGCCACGGCGCCGGCTGCTCGGCCGCGGCGGCCGCGGCGCTCACCCTGGCCAGCTGCTCGCCGAGCGCGGCGTAGAACGTCGCGCTCAGGCCGAACGCCGCGATGGTCGCGGCGAGCACGGCGAGGAGGTGTACGTCAGGCATCGATCCCATCTCCCTCGAGCTGCGACTTGAGCGTGGCCAGCCGCTCCCGCCACCAGCTCTTGGTCTCTTCGGCCTGCTCGGCGTCGCCGAGTCGCGCGTGCTCGACGGCCACCGTGCTCTTCGCCCCGCCCTTCGCCACGAAGCCGACGTGGACCCGGCTGGCGCCATCGCCCCAATCGAAGTGTGCCGAGCGCGGCCTCGTCGCGGTGCGCTCGCGCAGCTGCGCCCCGGGGAGCCAGCGATCGCGGATCGACGCATCCGTGAACGCGTCGAAGAGGCGCTCGACCGGAACCGCGACGGTCTTCGAGGCGGTGATCGCGAACCCGTCCGCGCGCTCGCCGACGGCTCGCCCGCCGCGGGCGCGCTCGTAGCCCATCGTGATCGCCTGGGCGTTCCAGGCGAGCGGCTCGATGCCCTGCTGCGCGGCGACCCAGCGCGCGATGTCGCGGTGCGATCGCCCGGCCGCCCCCCACTGGTCGAGCAGGTCGAACCACTCCTCCCATCCGCGCCCCGTCCGCTGCCGGAGCGCCTCGTCGGACGTCGGCAGCGCCAAGCCCTTGGGCTCCTCGGCGGCCAGCAGCGTGGCGCGCGCCGCCGTGTAGCTCTCGCCGGTCTTCTCCATCCGCGCCCGGACGAGCCGCTTGAAGGATCTCTGCCGAGTCATGTGGGTGCTCCTTTCGACTGGCGGCGGCCCCGCGACTCACGCCCGCGACGCCCCGCCGGAAAGGGCAACGAACTGACCGGCGTCCCGAGGGCTCGAGCCCCCTTTGCCCCCGCTCGTGCCGGCGGCGTGAGCGCCGGAATCGGGGGTTCGGCGCGGGACGGCGCCTGCAAGCGAAACGATCTCATACCTGAGACCGCGTGGCGAGCCGAAACTCATCGCACGAGCGATGAATCTGCGTGCGACGACCGGCCTGTTGGTCATGAGCGAAGTGACATCACGCGACGGGACGACCATCGCGTTCGATCGCCTGGGCGAGGGGCCCGCCGTCGTCCTGGTGGACGGGGCGCTGTCGCACCGGGCGCTGGGGCCGACGGCACGGCTGGCGGATCCCCTCGCGGCGGACCTCACGGTGATCCGGTACGACCGCCGCGGCCGTGGCGAGAGCGGCGACACCGCGCCGTACGACACCGCTCGCGAGGTCGAGGACCTCGAGGCGGTGATCGCCGAGGCCGGCGGCCCGGCGTCGGTCGTCGGCCTGTCCTCCGGCGCCGCCCTCGCGCTGGAGGCGGCCGCGAGCGGCCTCGCGATGACGAAGCTGGCGCTGTACGAGCCGCCGTTCGACGCCGACTCCGCGGAGCCGGACGAGGCCTACGTCCAGCGCCTGAACGAGCTGATCGCGGCCGGCCGGAACGGCGATGCGGTCGAGTGGTTCCTCGAGCGGGCGGCGAAGGCGACCGCAGCCGCGATCCCGGGCGCGCAGCATCGGATCCTGGAGAACCAGGCCTGGGGCCGGGGTCGACCCCGAGGCGCTCGCCCGCATGCTGAAGGAGTTCCTGGTGTAGAAGGCGGCCGCTACGCCGTACGATTGCGCGATGCTCGACCACATCGGATTCGGCGTCAGCGACTATGAGCGCAGCAAGGCGTTCTACGAGCAGGCGCTCGCCCCGCTCGGCCTTACGATGCTGATGGAGCCGGCGCCCGGCGTCGGGGGCTTCGGCGAGGGCCGGAAGCCGTTCTTCTGGATCGACGGCCGGGGGTCCGGCGGGCAGAAGGCGATCCACGTCGCGTTCGCCGTGGAGAGCCGTGAGATGGTCGACGCGTTCCACGCCGCGGCGCTCGACGCCGGCGGGACCGACAACGGCGGCCCGGGCGTGCGCGAGATCTACCACCCGACCTACTACGGCGCGTACGTGCTCGACCCCGACGGCAACAACGTCGAGGCCGTCTGCCACAAGCCGGCGTAGCTCGCCGCCTCACGGGATCGAGCCGCTCGATGGACGGACACGCACGGATCCCCACGAGCCTCGTCGGCTCCTACGCGCAGCCGACCTGGCTCATCGACCGCGACCGGCTGCGGGAGCGCTTCCCGCCGCGGGTGCGCGCGCGGGAGCTGTGGCGCGTCGACCCGGCCTTCCTCGAGGAGGCCCAGGACGACGCGACGCGGCTGGCGATCGCCGATCAGGAGCGGGCCGGCCTGGACATCGTCACCGACGGCGAGATGCGCCGCGAGAGCTACTCCAATCGCTTCGCCACCGCGCTCGACGGCGTCGACGTCGAGAACCCGGGGACCGCCCTCGACCGCAGCGGCGATCCCAACCCGGTCCCGCGCGTCGTGGGACCGGTCGCCCGGCGCCATCCGGTCCAGGTCCGCGACGTGGAGTTCCTGCGGGCGCACACGAGCCGTAGGACGAAGATCACGGTCCCGGGGCCGTTCACGATGTCCCAGCAGGCGCAGGACGACTACTACGGGGCGCCGGACGAGCTGGGGATGGCGTACGCGGAGGCCGTGCGCGAGGAGATCCTCGACCTGCTCGAGGCCGGAGCGGACGTCGTCCAGGTCGACGAGCCGTACATGCAGGCCCGCCCCGAGGCCGCGCGCAACTACGGCCTCGACGTCCTGCGCCGCGCCACCGACGGGATCGACGGGACGATCGCCGTCCACATCTGCTTCGGCTATGCCGCGATCATCCACGACCGGCCCAGCGGCTACTCGTTCCTGCCCGAGCTGGCGGCGACGGAGTGCGACCAGATCAGCATCGAGACCGCGCAGTCGGGCCTCGCGCTCGACGTCCTGGACGCGCTGTCGTCGAAGACCGTCATCCTCGGCGTCCTCGACCTCTCCACCGACGAGGTCGAGACGGCCGAGACGGTCGCAAGCCGCATCCGCCGTGCCTTCCCGCACGCCGGACCAGACCGGCTGGTCGCCGCCCCGGACTGCGGCATGAAGTACCTCTCCCGCGACGCCGCCTACGGGAAGCTCGAGGCGCTCGTCGCGGGCGCCCGCCTCGCCGCCGCCTGACCGCCGCTTCAGCGCTCGTCGACGGTCCTGAGCAGCGGCTTGACGTCGACGATCGGCGTGCCGTCGAGCGCCTCGAGGGCGGATACGCGCAGCCGCGCGCCGTCGATCGCGAGCACCGTCACGCGGTGCAGGCCGATCGGGTTCGGCCGGTCCGGCGAGCGGGAGTTGAACACGCCCTGCTCGGCGCGCGCCGGGTCGCCGCGCGGGTGCACGCGCAGCACGTCGCGCGCGGCGCGGTCGAGCCACGTCAGCACGAGCAGCTCGTCCCCGACCGCGATGCCGTGGAGCCCGTCGGCCACGCGCGGCTCGAACGCCAGCCACGCCTCCGGCGCGCCCTCGTCGCCCTGCTTCGGCGCCGAGGCCCGCTCCCGCAGAGGCGACTCCACTCTCCCGATCGCTACGAGCTCCATGTACGCGGGTTCGTATCGCACTCGGCGGCTCGAGTGTCGACTTCGTCGGCCTGACGCCGACGAACTCGACAGTCGGCGCGTCAGGAGTACCAGCGCATGCGGGGCATCGGGGCGGGCCGGCGGCGGACCGGGGCGCCGGAGCGGCGATCGGCCACGATCGTGGACTTGCGGGGGGTGTGGCGACGGCGGCGGGTGAAGGGATTGGAGAACATGGTTTGCATCCTACGACATATCTTCCTAGGACGCAAGTTTCCGGGACGCAATCTTTAGATAGAGTCCCGCCATGACCGAGCGCGACGGCGTCGACCTGATCATCGAGCAGTGGCGCCGGGAACGGCCGGACCTGGACCCCTCGCCGATCGGGGTCATCGGGCGGATCTCGAGACTCGCGCGGGAGCTGGAGCAGCGGCTCGAGGTCGTGTACCGCGAGCACGGGCTGGAGCCGGGCTGGCACGACGTGCTCGCCACGCTGCGCCGCTACGGCCCGCCTTACCGGCTGCGGCCGACCGAGTTCGCCGGCGCGCTGATGCTCACCTCGAGCGGCACCACCAAGCGCCTGGACCGGCTCGAGCAGGCGGGCCTGATCACCCGCGCCCCGGCCCCCGACGACCGGCGCGGGACCCTGATCACGCTCACCGCCGCCGGCCGCAGGCTGATCGACGGCGTCACCGCCGCGCACCTGGAGAACGAGCGCCGGCTCCTGGCAGCCCTCACCGACGCCGAGCAGCGCCGGCTCGCCGACCTGCTGCGCAAGCTCCAGCTCGGCCTGCCGCCCGGCAACTGAGCCATGCCTTGGTAATCTTATGCCATGCGAGTTGGCATTGACGCAGTGGGTCGTCTGGTGCTGCCGAAGCCGCTGCGGGACGAGCTCGGCATCAGCGGCCCCACCGAGCTCGAGGTCGCGGCCCGCGACGGTGTGATCGAGCTCGCCGTGGCCGATGTCCCCGCGCGCGTCGAGGACCGGGACGGTGCGCCCGTGATCGTGACCGAGGCGCCGATGCCGGCCCTTGGCGTGGAGGACGTGCGCGCCGCGATCGACCGCGTGCGGCGGTGATCGCACCGGACTCGAGCGTCACGGTCGCGGCCGCGGCGCCGTGGCATGACGCACACGCGGCTGCCGTGCGGGCGCTGTCCGCTGACGAGGTGTCGCTGATCGGCCACGTGGCATTCGAGACGACGGCCGCGATGAGCCGCATGCCCGAGGGCCACCGGCTGGCTGCGGACGTGGTCCTGGAGTGGCTCGAACAGCGCTTCCCCGGCGAGTGGCTGGCGCTGCCCGCCGACGCGGCGCACACGGCCCTGCGTACGGCGGTCGACCATGGCATCCGTGGCGGCGCCCTCTACGACGCCCTCGTGGCCGCCACGGCGGCCCACCACCGGCACACGCTCGTCACGGCCGACCGGCGGGCCGTGCGGGTGTACGCCGCGTTGGACGTCGACGTGGCCTACGTGCCGGCCTGAGCCAGCCGCTCGGCGAGGCGCGAGTGGCGCCGCGACGTGTCCGGAGTGGCGGCCGCCCGCGCGACGACCGCGCGCTGGCCGACCACCACCGTCGCGGTCCGGGCGCGCGTCATCGCCGTGTAGAGCATCTCGCGCCGCAGGAACCACGGTCCGGCGGCCGCGTGGGCGATGACGATCGCGACCGGCAGCTCGATCCCCTGGCCCTTGTGGATGGAGCAGGCGTAGGCGAGCTGGAGCCGGGGCGCCTCCTCCTCGGGCAGCTGCAGCACCGCGCCGTCGGCCTCGACCACCAGCGCCTCGTCCCCGTGATCGAGCAGCCGCAGGATCGTGCCGTTCATCAGGCCGAGCTCGTGCAGGTTGCGGCCGGAGAGCATCAGCTTGTCGCCGACCCGCAGGCGCCCGCCGAGCACCGGCCGCCCGCCGGGGTTCAACGCCTCCCGCAGGCGGGCGTTCAAGGCGTCGATGCCGAGCGCGCCGCGGTAGACGGGCGCGAACACCTGGATGTCGGCGAGCGGGTCGACCTCGAAGTGGCGCGGCAGGCGCTCGCACACCAGCGAGACGACCTCGTCGAGCGCCGCCCGCGCGTCGTCGCGCTCGATCAGGTACAGGTCGCGCGTGAGCCCCTCCGCCGGCCGGAACGACGGCGGCGAGCCCTCCCGCACCGCATGCGCGCCGCGCACGATCATGCTGCCGGCCGCCTGGCGGAAGATGTGGGTCAGCTCGGCGACCGGGACCGCGCCCGCCGACACCAGCTCCGCGAACGGCTTGCCCGCGCCGACCGGGGCGAGCTGGTCGGCGTCGCCGACGAGCACGACATGCGTCCGCGATCCCACGGCACGCAGCAGCGTGACGAGCAGCTCGAGGTTGGCCATCGACGTCTCGTCGACGATCAGCAGGTCGCCCTCGATCTCGTCGACCGTCGGCCCCTCGCCCGGCACCCACCCGAGCGCCGAGTGGATGGTGGAGGCATCCCTCCCGGTCGACTCCGCCATCCGCCGCGCGGCCCGGCCGGTGGGCGCGACGAGCACGACGGACCGGGCACCCGCCCCGCAGAGCAGGCGGATGGTGGCCGTCTTGCCGGTGCCCGGCCCGCCGGTGACGATCGAGAGCCGCGAGGCGAACGCGGCCTGCACCGCGGCCCACTGCGCCGGTGCCGGCACGAAGTCGTCCGGCGGCGCCCCCGGGGGATCGAGGCAGCCCTCGGAGCCCGCCAGCGCCCGCACGATCGCCGCCAGCTCTGCCTCCAGCGCCGCGGTCTGCGCCCGGTACGCCCACACCGCGCCCGCGTCGTCGACCTCCAGCACGACCTCGTCCATCTCCGCGAGCAGCGACGCCTCCACCGGCGACCCGAGCAGGGCGCGAGCCCGCACCGCCAGCTCCCCGGCCGGCAGGCACGTCGACCCGTCCCGCTCGGCCTCCGCCAGCACGTGGACGACTCCCGCGCGCGCACGCGCTTCCGAATCGGCCGGGACGCCGCCCGCGCGCGCGATCGTGTCGGCGGTCGCGAACCCGACCCCGAACACGCTGGTCAGCTCGTACGGCCGCGCGCGCACCACCTGGTGGGCGCGGTCGCCGTACTCGCGCGCGATCCGAGGGACCAGCCACGCGAGCCCGTGCGGCGCGAGCAGCAAGTGCAGCGCGCGGCTGGAGCGCAGCCCGTTCCAGGACCGGATCGCCTCGTTCACGCGCCGGGGCGACAGGCCGACCGCCCGGAACGCGGTCTCGGGTTCGCGGTCGATCGCGTCGAGCACCCCCTCGCCGTACCGCGCCAGCAGCCGCGCCGCCCGCGCGGCGCCGACGTGCCGCACCCGCTGAAGGTACGCGGTCAGCGCCGCCTCGCCCGACGGCCCCACCGGCTCCGCCGTCGCCACCTTGACCTGCGGCCCGAACCGCCGGTCCTCCTCCCACACACCGACGACCCGCACCCGCTCGCGCTCCTCGAGATGAGCCAGCGCGCCCACGAGCACGACGCCGTCGTCGCACTCCAGCACCGCGAAGCCGGTCTCCTCGCTCGCCCACCGCCGACGGCGGATGCGGACCTCGGCCTCGAACGGACCCATACTTCACATGGTGCTCCACGTCCACCGAGCTGAGCGGGCCGACGGCCTGGTGGAGGCGCTTCGCTCGCTCCTGGCGGAGCCGCTGCCCGACCCGTTCGCTCCCGAGGTCGTCGCCGTCCCCACCCGCGGGATGGAGCGCTGGCTCACGCAGCGGATCTCGGATCGCCTCGGCGTGTGCGCCAACGTGGATTTCCCGTACCCCCGCAGGCTGGTCGGCGACGCGGTCGCGACCGCCGCCGGGATCGATCCCGACGCCGACCCCTGGCTGCCGGAGCTGGCCGTCTGGCCGCTGCTGGAGGTCGTCGACGCATCCCGGCACGAGCCCTGGCTGCACGTCCTCGCCGCGCACCTGCAGGCGGACCCGGCGCGCCGGTTCGGTGCCGTCCGCCACGTCGCCGAGCTGTTCGACCGCTACGCGCTGCACCGCCCCGCGATGGTCCGCGCGTGGGCCGCGGGCGGGGACCAGACGCTCTGGCAGGCCGAGCTGTGGCGGCGCCTGCGGGAGCGAATCGCCCAGCCCGGCCCGGCCGAGCGGGTCGAGCACGCCTGCGAGCGCCTGCGCGACGACCCGCAGGTCACATCCCTCCCAGCGCGGATCAGCCTGTTCGGCCTCACCCGCCTGCCCGCCGGCCACCTCGCCGTGCTGCGCGCGCTCGCGAGCCGGCGGGACGTCCACCTGTTCCTGCTCCACCCGTCCCCCGCACTGTGGGAGCGCATCGCCCCCGCGCCGCCCATGGTCCGCCGCCGCGACGACGTCACCGCCACCCTGCCGGCCAACCGCCTGCTCGCCTCCTGGGGGCGGGACGCGCGCGAGCTGCAGCTCGTGATCGGCGGCGACCACGAAGACCACCACCACGCCACAGGGCACCGCACCGACACGCTCCTCGCCCGCATCCAGGCGGACGTCCGCGCCGACCGGCCGCCGCCCGCAGAGGACGAGCGCCCGCCACACGACCCGGAGGACCGCAGCATCCAGGTCCACGCCTGCCACGGCCGCGCCCGCCAGGTCGAGGTGGTGCGCGACGCGATCCTGCACCTGCTCCAGGAGGATCCGGCGCTCGAGCCGCGCGACATGATCGTGATGTGCCCGGACATCGAGACCTTCGCGCCGCTGATCCAGGCGACCTTCGGGGCGCCCGAGGAGGACGACCTGCGCGTCCGCCTCGCCGACCGGTCGCTGCGCCAGACCAACCCGGTGCTCGGCGTCGTCGGCCGGCTGATCGACCTGGCCGAGCAGCGGCTGACCGCCTCGCAGGTGCTCGACCTCGCCGGTCGCGAGCCCGTCCGCCGCCGGTTCGGGCTCGACGACGAGGAGCTCACGCGGATGCAGGACTGGGTCGCCGCCGGCGGCATCCGCTGGGGGCTGGACGCGGCGCACCGCGCGCCGTTCAAGCTCGACGCGCTCACGACCGGCACCTGGCGCGCGGGCCTGGACCGGGTGCTGCTCGGCGTGACGATGACCGAGGAGGCGCAGCGGCTGTTCGGGGGCGTGCTGCCGCTCGACGACGTCGGGAGCGGCGCAATCGACCTCGCCGGGCGCTTCGCGGAGCTCGTCGACCGGCTCCAGGCCTCGCTCGACGCGCTCGGCGCGCCGCAGCCCGCCGC
>JBOGYU010000021.1:0-23086 GCA_050696935.1 Solirubrobacteraceae bacterium
GGCGCCGGCCTCGCGGTGCGCGACCTCGACCCCGCCCCGCCGGCCGCCGCCGGCGTCCTGGTGGGGCCGCCCGCGCTGGTGGATGCGCTGGAACCGCTCGTTGCCGGGTAGGACCCGCGCATGACCATCGCACTCGTGATCGCGTTCTGCGTGCTGCTGCTGATCCTGGCGTTCCTCGCGCCGCGCCTCTCGCGGCACCCCGAGCGCGGGGGCCGGAAGGTGCTGGGCGCCGGCGGCCGGGGCGCGGGCAAGGCGCCGGGCACGCTCGGGCGGCTCCTGCGCAAGCCGTTCCACACCTCCCAGCGGGCGGTCACCAAGAGCGGCAGCGCCGGGCGGCGCGGGCGCTCCAAGATGCCGCTCTAAACAGGCTGGCCCGTGCGGTCCAGCCCCGTGCGCAGCTCGCGCACCTTGTCGCGGTACGCCTGCTCGTCGCCGCCCAGCAGGTGGGTGCCCCAGCGCACGCCGTTGTGCACGTGCGGCACCTCGTCGGCCAGCAGGTAGTCGAACACCCGCGCGATCGTGTGCTGGCCGAGCTCGATCAGCACCTTGCGCCGGTGCGAGTGCCGCCACATCGCCTTCTGCTCGCTGGTGCCGTTGAACAGCGCGAGCCGGGCGAGCAGGTCGAGCGCATAGATCGACTTGAAGTAGCCGAACCCGATCGGGTAGTCGCCCCAGTGGCAGCCGAGCTCGGTCGCCATCAGGCGGTCGTGGACCTCGGCGTGGCGGATCTCGTCCCACACCTGGCGCGCCATGTCGACGTGGAAGTCCCACGGCATCTCCGGGTGCTCGTGGGAGTTGCGCGCCATCAGCTCGGCGGCGCACAGCTCCGCGTCCATCAGCCCGTGGAAGAAGTGCTTCTGCTCCTCGCCCTCGGTCGGGACGTGGTTCTCCTCGCCGTTGACGTAGAGCTCCTCGGTGAGGAAGGGGTCGCCGGCCTCGGTGATCTCGATGAAGCCGTCGCGGGCGGGCTGGTCGAGCGGCGGCATGACGGTGAGGGGGCGGATCTCGCGCAGGCGGATCGGCAGGGCGCCGAGGTCGTCGAACGTCCGGGCGCGCTTGGCGGGGAGCTCCGCAACGTGGCGCTCCTGGCGGTGCAGGAGCTGGGTGAGCAGGCGCAGGCTCGGCTCGTCGATGAGCGGGTCCAGGCCGGCGAGGTGGACGCGGATCGCCTGGATGAGCGCGGGCTTGAGCTCTCCATAGGCGATCTCGAGGTACTCGGCGGTGGTCGCCGCGTTCGCCCGGTCGAGCAGGGTCGTCAGCTCCTCGGACGGCGCTCCCGGGTAGTCGCTCGGCGTGCGCAGCTCGTACAGCCGGCGCCGGAGCTTGGTGACGGAGCGGGCGTCGTCGTGCAGGTGGTCGCCGATCAGGCTCTTGACCTCGAAGCGCGGCTCCAGCGGGAGGTGGCCGCAGTGCAGGTGCACGAGCTCGCGCAGCACGTGGAAGAGGTTCGAGAAGCGGATCGCGTTCTCGTCGACGTCGTAGCCGCCCTTCAGGGGCTCAGGGGCCATGGAGCACCTCCTCGGGTTCGTCGTCCTCCTCGGCGAGGAGCCGGCGCCGGTGGCGCCCGATCACGCTCGGCAGCAGCCCGCCGCCCGCGCTCACGTTGATCACGGCGCGGTCGGAGATGCGGGTGATCGAGCCGGCGTGCCGGCCGCCGATGCCGAAGGGGTTGATGTTGAAGCGCTTCAGGCGCATCTGGACGTGCCCGTCCTCGATGGTGGGGAACATCTCCTCGGGCACGGGGACGTACTCCTGCACGATGAAGTCCGCGCGGTCGGCGTGCTCGGCGATGATCGCCTCCCAGCGGTCCCGGCCGGTCTCCATCCCGAGCGCGACGCCGTGGCCGCCATAGGAGGACGCCGGCTTGAGCACCAGCCGCTCGCGGTTGTCGGCCACGAACGGCAGCAGGTCGATGGTCCAGCTCCCGTAGGTCACGCGGCCGGGGCGCAGGGTGCGCGTCCAGGGGATCGTCTTCTGGACCACCTCGAGCTCGTCGCCCTCGATCAGGTGGGCGAAGCGGGGGTCCTGGAAGAGCGCGAACAGCTTCTTGTTGTTGGCGACGCGGGCGCGGAAGGGGTTCACGATGCACACGCGCCCGTCGCGCGCGGCGGCCACCAGGTCGGTCTGGTCGAGGTCCTCGAGGAGGGCGCGGCGGTAGACGAGGTGCACGGGCTGGTTCTTGACGTGCAGCGTGGAGCCGTCGTAGGTCAGGTCGTCGAGGGTGGCGTAGATGGCGTTCACGCCCTGGGCGTGGGCCGCGGCGCAGGTGATGCGGAACTCCGGCACGGCGGGGGAGCCTTTGGTGTCTATGAGCGCGAGGGTGGGCTGCTCCGGGAGGTCGCTGTGCCTTGCGCGGACGTGCGCGTACGCCTCCAGCAGCGTGCCGATCAGCTCCGGCAGCATCGGCGTGTACGCGGTGTCGAACTCCTGGCGGACCTTCGGCAGGTCGATGCTCGCCTTCAGGCCCTGGAAGAGGATGTCGGTGTAGCCGATGCCGGCGGGGGAGTCCGCATTGAACTCCAGGAACTTGACGTCGTAGCCCTGCAGGAAGGCGTCGAGTCGGCAGATCCGCATGGGGCGCGGGTAGCCGGGCTCGATCCGGATCAGCGAGTCCTCCTCGGGGGAGACCGCGAGCTCGTCGCGGAGATTCGCGTCGTGGGGGTACGCGTCGCAGAAGCGGTCGAGGACCTTCGAGAGGTGCCCGACCGAGTGCTTGACGCGCCGCAGCTGGCCGGGGGAGACGAAGTGCGGCATCAGCACGAACGGGATCGTGGAGCCGTTGAAGACCACGTCGTGCTCCTGCAGCCACTCCGCGACGTGCCGCTCGAGGCCGGCGCAGCTGTCGCCGAGCTTCGAGAGCTCGACGAGATACTGGAGCTTGAGATTGTTGACGTGGTCGATCAGGGCCGGGTCCGTTCCCCTTGTGGGGAGGTTACCCGGCCCGGGGGCTGCCCCATTCCGGCTCGATCGCCAGTGCCCGGGGCGGGATTCGAACCCGCACGCCCCGAAGGGCAGAGCCTTTTGAGGGCCCCGAGTCTGCCGTTCCTCCACCCGGGCGGGCGCGCTTCATCGTAGGGGGTCGGCTCTCTGTCACAACTCTGTGGAAACGCGCCCGACAGCTCGCGATGACCACGGTGAACCGCGGCTGAACCGCCGTCCGCCACGTTCGACCGTCCCGGCGGACGCTCGTGCCCGCGCTGCGGCCACCACATGCACGATGCACTCGACGGTGCGGCGTACAGCTATCTCTTGGGCCTGTACCTGGGTGACGGGCGTCTGGCGTCGTTTCCACGGACCGAGTGCCTGAGGATCTACCTGGACGCCGCTATCAGGGGACCATCGACGCCTGCGCCGACGCGATGCGGGTCCTGCTGCCGGGCAACTGCGTGGGCTTCATCCCCCGGAAGGGATGCGTGAGCGTGCAGTGCTACTCGCGCCAGTGGGCGTGCCTGCTTCCGCAGCACGGACCAGGGGCCAAGCACGAGCGGCCCATCGCGCTCGAGGCCTGGCAGCACGCGATCACCGGCGCCCATCCTCGCGAACCGGTCCGCGGGCTGCTGCATTCCGACGGTTGCCGGTTCGACAACGTCGTCTTCCGGCGCGGCCGGCGGTACGCCTATCCGTCCTACGCCTTCTCGAACCGGTCGGAGGACATCAAGCGGATCTTCTGCGAGCACCTGGATCTCCTCGGGATCGCGTGGCGCCGGGCGGGTCACAAGCAGGTCTGGATCTCGCGGCGACCCGCCGTCGCGGCTCTCCACGCCTTCGTCGGCCCGAAGCGCTGACCGGCGCCGGTCAGGCGGGCGCGGGCGAGGGGTCGCGGCGCTCCGGCGGGGTCGGCGGGGGCTCGCGGTGGCGCTCGACCTCGACGTTCCAGGCCTGGCGGAAGCCGCTCATCGAGAACGCGATGAGCAGGATCTGGACCGGGACGAGGAGCGCTGTGAGCAGCCCGAGGATGCCCTCGTCGAGCGCCGGGTCGGTGAAGCCGGCCTTGTCGCGGTCGAACCAGGCGGGCGCGGACACGGCAGCGAAGATCAGGAGCACGATCGCCAGCGCGGCGGCGAGCGGCAGCACGCCCCGGCTCCAGCGGAGGACGAAGAAGGCCAGCACGAGGTAGACGACGATGTACGCCACCTGCACCGCCTTCGCGCCCTCGATGGCGTCCCACCCGCCGACCGAGATGATGACCATCAGCCCGGCCGAGATCAGCAGCAGCAGGATCACGATCGCCCGCGTCAGCTTCGACGACGCCTTCTTGCGGTTCGGGTGCTCGATCGTCACGCCCGGCTCGGCCATGGCGCAGGCGACCTTACAATCTGGCTGCCGAGCGTGCGGCGGTTGCCGTCGTCCCGCGCGGCGCCCGCGGGCGTGGCGGAACTGGTAGACGCGCGAGGTTTAGGTCCTCGTGGCCGCAAGCCGTGGGGGTTCGAGTCCCTCCGCCCGCATCATCGAAAACGCCTGCAAATTGCCTGGTTTCTCATCGGTCGTCGTTTGTCCGGTTCCGTTGGAGTCCAGCCAGTGAGGACATTCGTGAGAGCGTGGAGTTCGGTCTCGTCGCCGCGGACCATGAACTCGACGCCCGTCGGCCGGAACAGCGTGAACACGCCGGCGATCGGTTCGGCGCCGCTCTCGGGGGGAGCGATCGCCGCGCGGTGCACCCACAGCACCGACGTGTGCCGGGCTGAAAGTCGCGCGGGACCGCAGTGATCCGGCGGCTGATGCCCATGCGCGTGGCTCCCGCACGAGCGCCTGCGAGGGTGGGTAGAAGGCCTCCCGACGCTCAACCGGGCGGATCCTCGGTAGTGCGGATGGTGTGCCGGTGCGAGCGCCCGGGCTCGAAGCGAAGCGATCAGCGCCGGGCGGCGGGCACCGGTGTGGACCGGCCGATGCGGGTCCGGCGCAGACCGCCTCGCGTCCGGTCGAGCAATCCGACGGCCTGTGCCGGGCGCAGGAAGTCGGCGATGCCCCACGCGACGTGGTGCACGTCCGGCGACTGGCCGGCGGATCGTCAGCCCTGGGCGACGAGCGCCGGCATCGCCAGCGGCATCATCTGATGCGCTCCTGTATGCTACCGAGGATGCGGACCACCCTGACACTCGACGACGAACTGCTCGCCGAGGCGCAGCGCCTGACCGGAACGAAGGAGAAGACCGTGCTCGTCCGCGAGGCGCTGAGAGCATTGATCGAGCGCGAGAGCGCGCGACGTCTCGCGCGCCTGCGCGGAACCCAACCCGAGTTGACCGCGGCGCCGCGGCGGCGCTCGGCTGCGGCGTGATCCTGGTCGACACATCGATCTGGGTCGATCACCTCCGCGACGGCGACCCCGCGCTTGCCGCGGTGCTCGAGCAGGGGCAGGCGCTGGCGCATCCGTGGGTGACGGGCGAGCTCGCGCTGGGGCGGCTGCGCGATCGTGCAGGCGTTCTCCAGCTCCTCGACCAGCTGCCGCAGGCCGTTGTGGCGACCGTGGCCGAGTTGCTCGCCTTCATCGAGCACCACAAGCTGTTCGGCATCGGCATCGGCTACGTCGACGCGCAGCTGCTCGCGAGCGCCAGGCTCACCGTGGACGCGGAACTCTGGACCCGCGATCGGCGACTGCAGGCCGTCGCCGAGCGCCTTGGCCTCGCCTACACGCGCTGAGCGCCCGGCCGAGTTTGCGCCGTCGCGCCAGCCGGCGCGCCGAGGCCGCGGACCATGTAGTCCGCGGTGGTTGGCCGCAACAGCGTGACATCTCACGGTCGGGTCGCGGCCGCTGGGCGGTCCACACGGGCGGCGTTTCGACGTTGCACGGCTCGAATTCGGGGGTCGATCCGCCGGCGGCGTGCCTACGGTGGTGGCCGTGAGCGACGACTGGCACGGTTTGAACACGGCTGGAGCACACCCGGGCCGGGCCGGATATGCCCGTTGAGCTGACCGAGCGCGCGCTGCGCGACGCGCTCGCGCTGATCGGCGAGTGGGACCGCGACGGCGCCCGGGAGGCGCAGTCGGCGCTCGAATGGATGGGCTGGGAAGGCGAGGGGCCGCTGCTCTTGCGCCGCTACGACGTGCAGCTGTTCTGCTGGTAGACGCTGCCGCGCAAGGTCCTGGCCTCGCTCGAGCACAAGCGTGAGGCGCTGGAGGCGTTGGCCCGTACGCTGGAGCGGCTTGGCGGGGGCGCCGCAGGCTACGCGGATGTCTGCCACTCGCCGGAGACCGACGAGCTGCTCTGCGCGTGGGAGGGGGACGATCCAAGCGCCTGGCGGCGCTTTCGGGAGCTGCTCGACGGCTCGGGGATCGAGCCGCCCGACACCGACCTGCTCGCCTGGGGGCGGGTCATGGGGCTGGAGGAGGCGCGCGTGCGGGAACAGGTGGCGACCGCGCTCGAGCGTGCGATCGAGGCCGCGCGCCTCACTCCCGGCGAGCCCGGCTTCCGGCGCCGCCAGGCCGAGGTCGCCGAGGCCGCGCTGCGCGAGCCATGGGACGGAGACGACGGGCGCAGCCCGCTGGAGGTCGTGCGCGCCGAGCGCCTGGAGCGCTGGCTCGAGCGGGGGCACACGCGCGGCAGCGGCGAGCGCCGCGCGATCGTCGACCGCGTGGCCGCGCTCGTCGCCGCGGAGCCGCCCGAGATCGACCCGGACGGGGCGCGTGCGGCGCTCGCGCCGGCCCTATGGTTGCTCGAGCGGGCGGACGGCGGGATCGCGCTGACCCAGACCGGGGCGCTCAGCCGCGCGCTCGTGCGCGAGGTCGCCGGCCGCTGGCCGGCGTGGTGGAACGCCGAGCTGTTCGCCCTCCGAACCGCGAGGTCGACCTGCCGCGGCTGCGTGAGCATCACGAGCTGCTGCAGCGACTGCGGCTCGTGCGGCGAACGGGCCGGCGGATCGCCACCTCTGCCCGCGGCCGCAAGCTGCGGGCGGACCCGGCGGCGCTGCTGGTCACGCTGGCGAAGGCGCTGCTCGCGGGCGAGAGCTTCCGTGCCGCCTGCGCTGAGCTCGCCGCCGCGCTGATCCTCGACGGCTTCGCCGCCGACTACTCGGACGCGCTCGCCGAGGAGATCCAGCCGGCGATCGTCGCCGAGGGCTGGCGATCGGCCGGCGAATCGCCGGAGGTCCGCGACGTCGCCTGGGGGATCGGCGACTTCCTGCGGCCCGCCGAGGCGATCGGGGTCCTCGAGCGCAGGCCCGGCAGCTCACGCCTGTCGTACGCTCGCCTCGTCCTCACCACGGCCGGCCGGGCCGCGCTGATCGCCGCGCTCCGAGCGCGGGCGCTCGCACCGGCACAATGGGTCAGCCAGGGCTCCGGTCCGTAGATCGCGGCTCGCTTCGGCGTGCTCATCCGCGCCGCCAGCGCTCGAGCACTACGTTCACGTCACCGCCCACCCGCTCCCGCGCCTCGGCGCGGTCGACCCCGCTCATGAGCAGGGCGTCGTAGTCGGTCTCTCGGTGCCGGATCGAGGCGATCACCGCCAGCTCCACTGCATGCGGCTCGGTTGCCCGTCCCGCGGCGCTGCGTCCGACGCGCCCGCTGCCGCGCAGGGCCGCATGGCGGGCGATCGCCTCGGCGCGCTCCGCCGGGCAGCCGGGGAACAGCCGCGCGATCTCCGCCGCGAAGCGGACCTGCAGCTCGAGGTCCTCGCCCGCCCGGCGCTCCGCGTCGCGCGCGCGGCGACGGGCGCGGGCCTCCTCGTCGGCCAGGCACTGCCGCTCGGCGGCACCGAGTGCGTCCTCCTCGACCAGCACGCCCTGGCGCTCGTAGCGTTTGCGCGCGCGGCTGAAGCGCACGACGACCGCGGAGAGCCGGCTTGCCGCCTTGGCACGCCGGGTGAGCGCGGCGTCGCCGGCGGGGAGGTAGACGAGGTGGTCCATCTCGGCGCACGCCATGCACAGCGGGCCGGGGCCGTCCATGACCAGCAGGTCGCCGGTGCCGCCGCAGGCGCTGCACGTCCAGTCACGAACCGGTGAGATCACCACCAGCTCGGGCGGCCTGCTCTGACGCTCGGCAAGCCGCTTCCGCTTGCGCTCGGAGAGGTCCGGCGAGACCCAGTGCGTTCGGTAGGCGAGCTCGATGCTCGGCTGGCCGGATCTGCTGAAGCGCAGGGCATGCCGGTGGCGGGTGCGCGCGACGTACGCGGTCTCGCTCGGCTCGAGGTCACGGCTCTCGGCCCACCGGCGAAAGTGGCGCATCGCCCGCGAGACCTTGTCGAGGTTCGCCGTGACCGCGCGCTCCAGGTAGGGGATGCGGCCCTGGCGCTAGGCGCGCTCGCTGGACGGCGGCAGCCATCCGATGCCCGTCAGCACGTCGATGGCGGTGACGAACCCGCGGGCCGCGAGTGCAGCCTCGGCCGCGTCGATCACGCGCTGCTCGAGCCGCTTGTCGCCATCGGTCGGCATCGGCGGCCGACACTAGCGCCGCTGCGGTTGCGTCCGACCCACGCGGAAGGATGCCGGCCGTGATCGTCCTCCACTCCGTCTGGTCCCGCGACCTCGGTCTGTGCCTCTGGGGCGAGGACTCCACGCTGCCCGCCCGCGCGCCCGGCCGGCCCGGGCGCCCGCCGAAGACGCCGAAGCCGCGGCCGCACCCCTTCGCCAGCAGCGCCGCTGCGCTGGAGACGGCGCTGGAGCACGCCGGCGTGCGGCCGACTGACTCGGCCGAGGCGGCCACGCTCACTCTCCGGCTGCCGTCGTGGAGAAACGGGCCCGAGGCGTCGCCGTGGCTGCTGCGCGCCGCCGCCGACGGAGCCGCGCGCGAGCGCTGCGACCGGGTTGACGCCTGGCGACTGCCGGCGCTCGCGCTCGGCGCCGGGATCCCGGTCCTGGAGATCGCGATGTCGCTTCCGGCCCGGCCCGTGGCGGGCGTCGCGGTCGCGGACTCGCTGACGTTCGCGGCCGAGGCCTGCAAGCTCGCTCTCGAGCTGGTGGCGCGGGGCCGGCTGCGCCCGGCGCTCGTCCGCCGCGGCGAGTCGTGGTTCGCGCGCTGGCTGCCGGTCACCGATGAGCCCGAGGATGCCGCGCGCGTCGCACTGCTCGAGCGTGCCGCGCCGGCGGCCGCGGCGGCGGGCGCGAGCAGTTCACTCATGGGGGAGATGCTCGCGGCGCACGTCGACATGCTTGCCCGCGATCTGCTGGCTCGCCCTGCAGGCGCGTCCTCCGGATTGCCGATCGACGGCTGGCTGGCCGCGCTGGCGGCAGATGACCCGGTGGTGCCCGGCGAGCCGTGGGAGCTCGCCGCGCTCGCCGAGCGGCTCGACGATTGGTGGGAGCAGGCAGAGCGCTACGCCGCCCAGCGGATGTTCCGTACCTGCCTTCGGCTCGTTCCGCCTGGCGAGGGCGCGGACGACGGTGACGAGCAGGACGCCACACAGCCGCGTGAGCACCACAGCGACCCCGACCAGCCAGAGACCACGCAGCCCGGCGAGCCAGACGACGCGTGGCGCGTCGAGATCCTGCTGCAGTCGAAGGAGGATCCGAGCATCCTCGTGCCGGCCGAGGAGGTGTGGGCGCGCAGCGAGCGCCTCGAGGCGCTCGGGCGCATGCTGGAGAGCCCGCAGGAGCGGCTGCTCGGCGGCCTCGGCCACGCGCTGCGCCTGTGGCCGGAGCTCGAGCCGGCGCTGCGCGAGGCGACACCGACGCACGTGGAGCTCGACGCCGACGGCGCCGAGCGCTTCCTGCGCGAGTCCGCCCCTGCGCTCGAACAGGCCGGGTTCGCCGTGATCGTGCCGCCGTGGTGGCGCCAGCGCCTTCAGGTGAAGCTGCACATGGACCCGGCGACGGAGTGGGGCGAATCGACCGGTCTGTTCGGGCTCGACGGCCTGTGCTCGTTCGAGTGGCAGGTTGCGATCGGCGACCTCACGCTGACGCCCGAGGAGCTCGAGGCGCTCGCCTCGCTGAAGGTCCCGCTGGTGAGGGCCCGTGGCCGGTGGGTCGCGCTGCGGGCCGACGACGTGGAGGCGGCGCTGCGATTCCTCGCGGGCAGGCGCGTGCGCGGACGTGCGCCTGCGGGCGAGGTGCTGCGGGCGGGGCTCGGCCTGGACCGGGCGAAGCGGCGCGTCGACGAGCCCGCCGTCGAGCTGGACGCGAGCGGATGGCTGGGCGATCTCCTCGGCGCCGACGATCGCGAGCTCGAGCAGGTCCCGGCGCCGCGCTCGTTCGCCGGCGAGCTGCGTCCCTACCAGCAACGCGGCCTGGCGTGGCTGGCATTCCTGTCGAGCGTCGGGCTCGGCGCGTGCCTGGCCGACGACATGGGACTGGGCAAGACGATCCAGCTGCTCGCGCTCCTCCTCGCCGAGCGGGAGCAGAGTGAGAGCTCCGCCGAGCGAGGCCGGCGGCGGCTCGGCCCGACGCTGCTGGTCTGCCCGATGTCGGTTGTGGGCAACTGGGAGCGCGAGGCTGCCCGGTTCGCGCCCGAGCTGGTGGTGCACGTCCACCATGGACGCGACCGGCTGCGGGACCCCGCGTTCGCACGGGCGGCGCGCGCGGCGGACCTAGTGGTGACCACCTATGCGCTGGCCCTGCGCGACCGGGACGCGCTGACGAAGGTCCGCTGGGAGCGCGTCGTGCTCGACGAGGCTCAGAGCATCAAGTCGATCGAGGCCAAGCAGACGCGCGCGATCCGCGCGCTCCAGGCGCGGCACCGGATTGCGCTGACCGGGACGCCGGTCGAGAACCGGCTCAGCGAGCTGCACTCGATCATGGACTTCCTCAACCCAGGGCTACTTGGGTCGGCGACGAGCTTCAAGGAGCGCTTCGCCCACCCGATCGAGCGCTACCGCGACGGCGCCGCCACGCGTCGGCTGCGGCTCGTCACCAGGCCGTTCATGCTGCGCCGTCTCAAGACGGACAGGGACATCGTCAGCGATCTCCCCGAGAAGGTCGAGATGCGCATCGACTGCCACCTGTCGCGCGAGCAGGCGACCCTGTATCAGGCAGTGGTCGACGAGATGCTCGAGAACGCTGCCCGTGCCGAAGGCATCGAGCGCGCGGGGGTCATCCTGGCGGCGCTCGTCAAGCTGAAGCAAGTCTGCAACCACCCGGCGCAGTTGCTGCGTGACCGCTCGCCGCTCGGTGGTCGCTCGGGAAAGCTCCAGCGGCTGGAGGAGATCGTCGCGGAGGCGCTGGCGCAGGGCGACCGGGCGCTGTGCTTCACCCAGTTCGCCGAGTTCGGTCACGACCTGCGCGCCTACCTGCAGGAGCGCACTGGGCGCGAGGTGCTGTTCCTCCACGGCGGCACGCCGAGGGGCGCGCGCGACGAGATGGTGGCTCGCTTCCAGTCCGGCGATGGGCCGCCCCTGTTCGTGCTGTCGCTCAAGGCCGGCGGCACCGGGCTCAACCTGACCGCGGCCAACCACGTGATCCACTTCGATCGCTGGTGGAACCCCGCGGTCGAGGACCAAGCTACCGACCGCGCGTTCCGAATCGGCCAGCACAAGAACGTCCAGGTGCGCAAATTCTGCTGCGTCGGCACGCTCGAGGAGCGCATCGACGAGCTGATCGCCTCCAAGCGGGACCTCGCCGAGAGCATCGTCGGCTCGGGTGAGGCGTGGCTGACCGAGCTCAGCACCGCCCAGCTGCGCGAGCTCGTGACCCTTTCGGCGGATGCCGTGGCGGCCTGATGGGCGCTCCGGAGCTCCAGCACGCGCGTCCGCTGCCGGCCAGCGGTGGCCTCGTCGGCGGCGAGATCGGACGGACGTGGTGGTCGCGGCGCTTCCTCGGGCTGCTGGACTCGTTCGAGGTCGGCTCGCGGCTCGAACGCGGGCGCGCCTACGCGCGCGGCGGCCAGGTCACCGAGCTCGAGGTCGAGCCTGGCATCGTGCTCGCCAACGTCCAAGGCACGCGCTACACGCCGTACCGCGTCCGCATCCGCGCGAAGCTCCTGTCCGAGCACCAGTGGCGGCGCGCCGAGCGGACGATCGCGGCGCAGGCGCTGCCGCTCGCCCAGCTGCTCGCCGGAACGATGCCGCCTGGCATCGAGGAGCTGCTCGCACGGTGCAGGCTGACGCTGTTCCCCCGCTCCTATGCGGAGCTCAAGGCCAGCTGCGACTGCCCGGATGCGGAGAACCCGTGCAAGCACATAGCCGCGGTCTACTACCTGCTCGCCGAGCGGTTCGACGCCGACCCGTTCCTCATCTTCACATGGCGCGGCTGGACGAAGGACGAGCTGCTCGCCGGCCTGCGAGCGCGGCGCGCGAAGGGCAAGCGTCTGCGGGGGTCGCCGGCGGCCGTCGCTGATCGTGACGGGGAACGGAGCTTCTGGCGCAGCGGCGCCGAGTTGTCGGAGCTGCGCATCAGCCCGCTGGCCGGCGAGGCCTCCGCCGGCCTGGTGCGCCGACTCGGACCGGCGCCGCCCGAGGTCGGTCGGCCGGACCTTGCGGACGTGCTCGCGGCGATGTACACCGAGCTCGCCGACGCGGCGGAGCGTCGTGCCCTGAGCGCGTAGCCTCGCCGGCGGGTCGTGTCGTTGGCGTCCGCTCGCGCACGGGCAGTCGGCGGTTCGCGCGTGCGCGGCCGGCGGTGCCCGGCGCCGGGATCATTTACCCCGCGCGTTGCCAGTACGTCATGGGAGGGACTGCGAGTGGCGCCCGGGCGCCTGTGTGTCAATATGTGGCCATGCGTTTGCACATTAGCCTCGATGACGGGCTCGTCGCCAAGCTGGATCGGCGCGTCGGGCGACGGCGGCGCAGCGCGTTCATCGCCGCGACGCTGCGACGGGCGCTGGACGATCAACAGCGCTGGGACGAGATCGAGGCATCGCTCGGGACGCTCGACGACGAGGGTCACGCCTGGGACACCGATCCCGCCGCCTGGGTGCGAGAGCAGCGACGCGGCGACGCCCGTCGCCTCGGCTGACCCGCCGCCCGTGCCGGTGCTCCTCGACACGACCGTGCTGATCGACGCCCTCAGGGGTCGCCCCGCCGCGGGGCGTGTGCTCGCGCTGCGCTCGGGGGGCGACGTTCCCTGGGTCTGCGCAATCAACGTCGAGGAGATCCATCGCGGCATCAGGCCCGGGGAGGAGCAGGCCGTCAGACGGCTGCTGGAGGCGCTGCGCGTGGCGCCGCTGGGCCGCGACGAGGGCGAGCGCGCGGGAGCCTGGCGCCGCCAGTACGCGGCCCAAGGCATCACCTTGTCGCAGGCCGACTGCCTGATCGCGGCGGCCGCGGTATCCGTCGACGCGACCTTGGCGACCGGCAACCCGCGGGACTTCCCGATGGCCGAGGTCGACGTCGACCAATGGCCCGTGGGCGCGTGACGGCGGCAGTCGCCCGCCGCGGCTCCCGTCACAGCGATCCAGATCGTCCAGTCCAGTGGACGGTTTTTCGCCCTCTACCGCGGAACGGAGGCTATGGGCAGGCGATGGACCGGGTTTAGGTCCTCGTGGCCGCAAGCCGTGGGGGTTCGAGTCCCTCCGCCCGCATGCTCCCTCGCCGGGCGGCCGGCGGCGAGCGGCATCCGGTCGACGGCGTTCCACGACGAACGTGAGCCCGGGGACGAACGAGTTGAGCTCCGATCACGACTTCCCCGGGACGAACGAGTCGAGCAGCGCGACGCTCCTGCGATGCGACACCGAGATGTTCCGCGGGTTCGACTGCGTCCACCGGATCCCCAGCCGCTCGCAGTACTCGCAGAACAACGCCCGGATGTCCGCGGACCGGTTCGAGAAGAACCACCGCGGATACGCGTACTCCACAACCCGTCCGCTCGGCAGTCGCGTGGTGAACCGGTTGACCGTCCGGCAGCCGTCCGAGTGCAGCAGCCCCCGCAGGAACTCCTGCGGAAAGCGGTCGACGACGTCCCGCTGCCACGCCGCGAGCTCGATCGTGCGCTCGTGCTTGCGCCCCGGCCCATGCTGGGGGAACGCCTCCGGCCAGCGCCGGCTCGAGGCCACGACCCGGACGCACCGGTGCTCGCGGTGCGGATTGCACGTGACACGCTTCGAGAGGAGGGTCAGCACCACCGCCGCCCAGATCTCGTCGATGAGCCCCGGATAGCCGGCGTCGCAGGCGATCACGAGCTGGCGACTGACACCGTTGCCCGTGATGCAGCCGTCGCCGAGATAGACGCCCAGGAGGTAGGAGTACGAGCGAGGATCGGGCGGCCACCACGACATGACGAACACATGTTCGCAAGCCGGGCGGACGGTGAGCGGGGGATCCAGGACTCGAACCTGGGACCTCCGGTTTTGGAGACCGGCGCTTCCACCAGCTGAGCTAATCCCCCAGGGCACCGCCGAGTCTAGCGACGGGACGTGGATGTGGCCTCCGCCGGCGCTTGGCCGGCACGGTCGCTCGCGTGGCGTCGCGACCGCGGTGACGGCGCGCTGCGGTGCTGTCCTCGCTCGCCTCCGGAACCTTGCCGCTCGCCCGGCCCGCCTCCCGCCAGGGCAGGCGCGGCCGATGCGTCAGCGCCTGGGCGGCTCGACGAGAACCAGCTTGCCCCGGTTCAGCATCTGGGCGATCGCGCAGGCCTTCTCGATCTGCGCGTAGGTGTACCGAACCGGGTTGTGGAGGGTCTCGATGTGCACGCCGGGGATCTGCATTGGTCTCGTGATTCCCACTTTGTCTGCATTCGTACCATCGTCCCGAAGCCGCCGATCTTGAGCCGGGGGCGCGCGCGGCTATCATCGCCCTGGCCCGCGGGCGAAGTGTTGTGGTTGCACAAGAGCCTTCCAAGCTCTTAGGGCGGGTTCGATTCCCGTCGCCCGCTCTGCACGACATATCGGGGAGTGGCGCAGTCTGGTAGCGCACCCGGCTGGGGGCCGGGCGGTCGCAGGTTCAAATCCTGTCTCCCCGACTTCACTAAAGGCCCGCGTTTGCGGGCCTTTTTCGTTGCCTGAGGGCTTACGCGGCGTGAGCTGGGGTCCAAGTGGGGGTCCAATTTTTCGCGCTCGTCCCTATAGAGGCCATGAAGCGGCCTTACGGGACAGGACAGATCTACGTGAAGTCCGGCGCGTACTACGGGCGCTGGCGGACGGCTGACGGGCGGCGGCGGAACAAGCGGCTCGGGCCGGTGCGGCCGCCCGGGTCGAGCGAGGGCCTGACGCGGGCGATGGCCGAGCAGGCGCTGCGGAAGGTGCTGGAGGCCGAGCCGACGCCGGTCGTGGACGACGGACGAGGCCGGACCGTCGATGACGCGGCCAACGCGCTGAGGGAGCAGCTGGAGCTGCAGGGCGCCCGGAAGTCGTACCGGCAGAACTGCGAGTCGATGCAGCGAGTCCACATCTCGCCGGCGATGGGCTCGAGGCGCGTGGGGGAGGTGTCGACCGCCGACGTCGAGGCTCTGGCGCGGTCGATGCTTCGGGGAGGGCTCGCGCCGAAGTCGGTCCGCAACGTCATCACGTTCCTCCACAGCGTCTTCGGCCTGGCCGTCGATCGCGGATGGTGCGTCTCAAACCCGGTAACGCGGGCGGCTCGGCCACGACGCCGTGGCTCCGGCGGCAGCGCCGACCTCCAGTTCCTCACGGTGACGGAGCTCGAGGCCGTGATCGCGGTAATCCCGAACGAGGTCGTGCGGCGGGAGCCGGCACCAACGCGTCGCGGTCGCCGCGGGCCGGCGCCGCCGCCACCGCCGGACGTCCTCGGCCCGGTGCTTCGCGTGCTCATCCTTGCCGCGGCGGTCACCGGCCTCCGGCAATCCGAGCTGCTCGGGATCCGCTGGCGCGACATCGACGTGACAGCGAGCCGCGTGCGCGTCCGCAGCGCGTTCGTTCGAGGCGAGCACTCCAGCGAGGGCAAGTCCGATCTCAGCACGCGCCGCTCGGTGCCGATGGCGGACTGGCTCGCCCACGAGCTCGCTGCGTGGCGTGAGCGGACGGCGTTCGATCACGACGACGACCTGGTCTTCGCTCACCCGCAGCTCGGCCGGCCGCTCGACCCGTCGAAGGTCACGAAGCGGTTCAAGGCCGCGTGCCGCGAGGCCGGAGTGCGCCAGATCCGATTCCACGACCTGCGACACACGTTCGCGACGGCGCTCGCCGCTTCCGGCGCGCCGCTGCGAGCGATCCAGGAGTTCCTTGGCCACGCCGACCTGAAGACGACTCAGATCTATGCCCACTACGCCCCGTCTGGTTGGGAGGTCGAGATGGTCAATTCGGCATTCAAGCGGCCGCGATGAGCCGCTGACCGCTCGGGTCCGCTATCCCGAGCGCCTTGCGCGCCCACTCCGAGGTCCCCTGCGGTCTAGCTCGCCCGCGTCGCAGACTCTCGCAACCACGCGAGAGCGACGCTTGGTCACCGACCGCCACGAGTGGCGGCTCGCATGGATGAGCGTTCTCGATCGCGCGGAATGGCCGCCCCGGTTCCGAGGGCGGGCTGCGGGTCGACGCCGAGGGCGTACGGACGAAGCGCCAGCCCGAGCCGTGGGTGCGGCGCGGGGTCACGTACGCGCGGTCGCTGCCGCCGAAGAGGTAGCCGGCGGCGACCTCGACCCGCCGTCACAGCTTCGGCAGCAGCGGCGTCGCCTCGAGGGCGGCGCTGTCGCGGAACGCAAACCCCTCGCCGTCGCGCTCGTAGAGCTCCGCGTAGCGCTCGACCCGCTCGGGGTCGAGCGCCACTCCGATGCCCGGGCGCTCGGGCACGGTGAGGGTGCCGTCGCGGTAGGGCAGCGGGCCGCCCTCGAGCACGTCGTCGGTCAGCAGCGAGGCGTAGGACTGGTTGGCGTAGGTGAAGTTCGGAGTCGACGCCATCACGTGCAGGGCGGCGTAGACCCCGACGCCGAGCTCCCCGAGGCTGTGCTTCAGCACCGGCAGCCCGGCGACCTCGCACAGGCCCGCGCCGCGCTTGAGGTTGAGCAGGCCGCCGTCCATCTGGTTGTCGAGCGAGAGCACGTCGGCTGCGCCGTGGCGAATCACCTCCAGCTGGTCGTAGCGCGTCCACGAGGCCTCGTTCGCGAGCACGGGCACCGAGAGCCGGCTGCGCACGTAGGCCATCTCGGCGAGGTTGCGGCCGGAGACCGGCTGCTCGACGAGCTCGAGGCCGTAGCGCTCGAGCTCGGCCACGACGCGAATCGCCGCCGCGGACGACCACGCCTCGTTGGCGTCCACCCGGATCCGCGCGTCGGCGCCAGCCCCCTCGCGCAGGGCGGCCACGCGCTCGATGTCGTCGCGGGGATCGTCCGCGCCCACCTTGAGGTAGAACGTCCGGAAGCCGAGCTCGGACCCGCGCCGCCCGTCCGCGGCGACGTCCTCAGGCGGCTTCTGGGAGACGTAGTAGAAGAACTCGACCTCGTCGCGGACCCGCCCACCGAGCAGTTTGACGAGCGGCTGGCCACAGGCCTTGCCGACGATGTCCCAGCACGCCATCTCGACCGCGGCGATCGCCGGGCTGGTCGCCTTGACGTGGTGCCACGTCCCCACCAGGTGGATCCGCTTCATCAGGCGCTCGATCGCGAACGGATCCTCGCCGAGCACGAGCGGCTCGATCGAGCGCAGCACCGACAACACGATGTCCGTGGACGGGTAGGCGGGAGCCTCGCCCACGCCCACGAGCCCCTCGTCGGTCGTCACCTCCAGCAGGATGCTGACGAGCCCCCGCCGCCCCCCGTAGGCCCACAGCTCGTCCTCTCGGAACGGCACTGCGACGGGCGTCGGCCGTAGCGCGGTGATTCGCATGGTCACCTCCGGTCGGTGATGATCGGCTCGCGGGCGGTCGTGGTCAGCAGCTCGCAGCCGTCGGCGGTCACGAGCGCCGTATCGGACACGCCGTAGTCCGCCGGCCCCTGGCCGAAGATCCAGGAGAAGACGTGGAACACCATGCCCTCGCGCAGGACGAGCTCCTGTCCGGGCCGCAGCCCGACCGGCGTCCCCGCGCCGGCCCAGGTGGGCGGGAAGCCGATCCCGACGATGTAGCCGCAGTGGTGGCGGCGGTAGCCCGAGTGGCCCAATGCCGAGTCGACGGCGGCCTGCCAGGCGTCGTAGACCTCGCCCGCCCACGCGCCAGGCCGCAGCGCGCCGCGCACCGCGTCCAGTCCCGCGAGCGCGTGCGCCGCCACGTCCTCGAGACCGGCGGGGGCCTCGCCGACGTGGGCGATCCTGGTCAGCGGCGCGTGGTAGCGGGCGACCGAGGCCGACAGCTCCACGAAGAGGGCGTCCCCGCGGGCAAGCGCCCGGTCGCTCCAGGTGACGTGCTCGAGCTCGAGCGTGGGGGTCGAGCGCACGAGCGGCGGGAAGGCGGGGTACTCGCTGCCGGCGCCGATCAGCTCGGCGTAGATCGCGGCGGCCACCTCGCGCTCGCTCACCGCTTCCCCGGCGGCGGCGAGCCCGGCCTGCAGCGCGCGGTCCGAGATCGCGGCGGCGGCGCGCACGTGGGCGATCTCGGCCGGCGACTTGACCATGCGCGCCCGCGCCACCAGCCCCGAGGCGTCGGTCCACTGGACGCCCGCCGCACCCGTGTGGATGCGCTCCCAGACGCCCGGCGGGAGGTACGTGGTCGAGCGGTCGACGCCGACGCGACCGGCGTTCGCCCCGCGCACCGCGGCGATCGCCGCGTCGGCGGGATCGTCGCCGTCCTCGTAGGCGAGGTGCACGCAGCCCGGCGCCTGCAGGCGCACGGTGGGGCGCTCCATCGCGCGCGCCGCGAGCAGCGGCGGCCCCTCGAGCGGCAGGACGAGCAGCGTGACCGCGAAGTAGCCCAGGTGGTTGAGGCCGACCAGGTAGTAGACGTCCTCGGGGGCCGCGAGCAGCAGCGCCTCGAGGTCGCGCTCCCGCATCGTCTCGCGCACCGCGGCCACGCGCGCGTCGTGCTCCTCGGCCGGGAACGCCCGGTGCTCGTCGAGCGGCGTCACGACCTGGTCGCGTGGGCGGCGAACAGGTGCCCGAGGCCGTGCGGCGCCGCGCCGACGCCCGCCAGCCGCAGCCCCTCCCATGCCGACACCTGGTTGGCGGTCAGCACCGGCTTGCCGGCCGCCGCTTCCAGCGCCTCGAGCGCCGCGATGGTGTGGAGGGCGGTGTCGGGGACGAGGACGGCGTCGGCGTCCGATCCGTCCACCGCGGCCACGAGCGCCTCGGCGTCGTCGGGCGAGAGCGTGCCCACCTCCGTCGCGGTCACGATCCCGCGGCTGCTGGCGGCCACCAGCTCCAGGCCGGCGTCGCGAAGGAACGCCTCGAAGCGGCGGGTGATGTCCTCGGGATACGTCGCGGCGACCGCCACCCGGCGAAGGTTGAGCGCGCGCGCGGCGCCGACGAACGCCAGCGACGTGCTCGACACGGGGACGCCGATGGCGTCCTGCACGCCGGCGGCCTGGGCCTGAGCGCCCTCCCACCCGTAGATGAAGCTGCCGCTCGTGCACGCCCACACCACCGCGGAGACTCCGCGAGGAAGGCGGCGGGCACCCTCGAGCAGCCGCTCGCGGCTGCCCATGTCGAGCAGTGCGTCCTCACGGTGGGCATCCTCGCCGATGGAGGTGTGCACGACCTCGAAGCTCGCGGTGCCGGCGAGGCGCTCGTTCAGCACCGCGAAGTCGGACTCGGCGGCGTGGCCCGGATAGAGGATCCCGATTCGCTCGATCATCTTCGTGTTGGGTCAGCCCGCGTACCGCATACCCAACGATAGACGCGGTTTGATTATCATACGTCGTACAACTCGCCGAGGAGAGGATCTTGATGCGAGGGTCGGAGACGACACGAGGCGTGGCTGGAGAGCGCGGCTGGTCGAGGCGCGACTTCCTCGAGCGCAGCGGCGCGGCGGCCGGCCTGCTGCTCCTGCCGGGAGCGGCGGCATGCGGTGGTGAGACGACCGGCGAGGCCGGCCGGCTGGAGCAGCTGAGAAGCCAGGGCAGGATCACCGTCGGCATCGCCGGCGAGGAGCCCTACGCCTACCTCGAGGGCGGCGAGCTGACCGGGATGGACCCGAGCGTCCAGAAGGCCATCTGGGGGAACCTGGGCATCGACGACGTCCGGGCCACGCAGGTCGACTTCGACGGCCTCATCCCAGGACTGCTCGCGAGGCGGTTCGACGTCGTCGCGGCCGGCATGTTCATCACGCCCGAGCGCTGTGGCCAGGCCGCGTTCTCCGATCCGATGTACTGCGCGCCGAACGCCTTCCTCGTCCCGCCGGGCAATCCGGAGAGCATCAGCGACTTCCAGTCCGTCGCCGACGCCGGCATCAAGCTGGGTGTGCTGGGTGGGGCGGTCGAGGGCATCTACGCCGAGGAATCGGGCGTCCCCTCCAGGGACATCGTCGAGATGCCGAGCACGCGGGACGGGCTGCTGCAGCTGCAGCAGGGTCGGATCGGGGCGTTCGGCCTCACGAGCATCACGCTGAAGGACATCCTCAACAAGAACCCGGATACCGACGTCGAGCTGACCGAGCCCTTCACCCCGGTCGTCGATGGCGAGGAGCAGCTGGGTTGCGGCGGCGCCGTCTTCCGCAAGCGGGACAACGACATGCGCGAGGCGTTCAACAGGGAGCTGGCAACGCTCAGGGAATCCGGCGAGCTCCTCGAGATCATCGAGCCGTTCGGTTTCGGGCCGGAGACGACCCCGCCCGAGGACGTCACCACCCAGCGTCTCTGCCAGGGAAGCTGACGGACGCGTCGGGGCCGGCGAGATGAGCGACCTTCAGTTCGGAGCCTGGTCCGACGACCTGCTCGCCGGCCTGTGGGTCACGGTCTACATGACCGTGCTCAGCGCCGCGCTCGCGGTGGTCATCGCCTTCGCGCTCGGCCTGCTCGCCCGCATGCCGCATATCGCGCCGCGCACCTTTGCCCGGGTGGTGATCGAGTTCTTCCGCGGCACGTCCCTGCTCGTGCAGCTCTTCTGGCTCTTCTTCGCCCTGCCGCTGCTGGGCTATCGGCTCGAGCCGGTTGCCGTCGGCGTGCTCGCCTTCGGGCTCAACTTCGGCGCATATGGCGCGGAGGTGGTCAGAGGCTCGGTCAACGCCGTCCCCAGGGCTCAGTGGGAGGGCGCGATCGCGTTGAGCCTCTCTCCCTTCCAGCGGATGCGACGCGTGATCCTGCCGCAGGCGCTGCCGCTGATGATCCCGCCGTTCGGCAACCTGCTCATCCAGCTGATCAAGAGCACGCCCCTGCTGTTCCTGATCACGCTGGTCGATCTCACCGAAGTCGCCAATCAGTACCGCGGCTCCCAGGGCAACGAGGCGTTCATCTTCGGCCTGCTGCTCGTCGTCTACTTCCTGCTCGCGTACATCGCGACGCTCGGCATGCACCTGCTGGAGGCGCGGGCCAAGGCGCGGCTCGGCCAGCGAGAGGAACTGCGCGAGGTCCTCGCCTTCCGCGGCCCGGTGCCGGAGGAGCGTGAGGCGGCATGACCTGGGACCTGCAGTACGCCCTCGATGTCTTCCCGCGGATCTTCGACGCGTTCCTGCGCTACACGCTCGTGGCGACCATCCTGGCATCGGCGCTCGCGGCCACGCTGGGCCTGGTCTTCGCCGTCATCCGGGGTGCGCACGTGCCCGTCCTCGGGCCGTTCACGACCGCGTTCATCGAGTTCGTGCGCGGCACGCCGATCCCGATCCAGCTGTTCTTCGCCTTCTTTGTCCTCCCGAGCGTGGGACTCACGCTGTCGGGGATGGTCGTGGGCGTGCTGGTCCTCGGCGTCCACTACGCCTGCTACTACGCCGAGGTCTACCGGGCGGGCATCGACGGCGTGCCGAAGGGTCAGTGGGAGGCCTGCACCGCGCTGTCGATGCCGCGGCGCTACCAGTGGCAGCGCGTGGTGCTGCCGCAGGCGATCCGCAACGTGCTGCCCTCGCTCGGCAACTACGTGATCTCGATGTTCAAGGAGACGCCGTTCCTGTTCCTCATCGCCGTCCCCGAGATGGTGCAGGAGGCGATCGCCATCGGCGGCCGCGACTTCCGGTATCTCGAGCCGGTTACGATCGCCGGGCTGATCTTCCTGGCCGCCAGCTACCCGAGCGCGGTCGCCATCAGAAAGCTGGAGAAGCGCCTCGGCCATGCCTGAAACCACCACAGTCCCCACGTCCGACCGCTCCCCCGAAGGCGACCAGCCGCTGATCCTCTTCGACAAGGTCGTCAAGCGGTTCGGGGACAACATCGTGCTGCGCGAGCTCGACTTCAGGGTGGGACCCGGCGAGCACGTCACCCTGATCGGTCCGAGCGGCTCCGGGAAGACCACGATCCTCAGGCTGCTGATGACGCTGGAGCGACCGGATGGCGGGCACATCTGGGTCGACGGCGAGCCGCTGTGGCACATGCCCAAGGGCGACTCGCTCGTTCCCGCCAACGAGAAGCATCTGCGCAGGGTGCGCACGAAGATCGGGATGGTGTTCCAGCAGTTCAACCTGTTCCCCAACATGACCGCGCTGCAGAACGTCACCGAGGCGCCGATCCGCGTGCTGGGCAAGAGCCGTGATGAGGCGGAGCGCCAGGGCCGCGAGCTGCTCGAGCGCGTGGGACTCGAGGCGAAGGTCGACGAGCATCCGAACCAGCTCTCCGGCGGCCAGCAGCAGCGCGTGGCGATCGCCCGCGCCCTCTCGATGGAGCCGAAGGTCCTTCTCCTCGACGAGGTCACCTCGGCGCTCGACCCGGAGCTCGTCGCCGGCGTGCTGGCCGTGCTGCGGGAGATCGCGGAGACGACGGACCTGACCATGCTGATCGTCACGCACGAGATGGGGTTCGCTCGCGACGTCTCGGACCAGGTGATGATGTTCGACTCCGGCCGGATCATCGAGCAAGGTCCCCCGGAGAAGATCTTCGGCGCCTGCGAGGAGGACCGCACCAAGCGGTTCCTGCACGCCGTCCTCGAAGCGCGCTAGCAGTTGAACAGCCGCTCCGGCCGACCGCCGGGGAGCGCGCCGAGCGTGCGCAGCGCCGCCCACATGGTGGCCAGGTTCGCCGACACCACGGGAAGGCCGAGCCTCTCCTCGAGGCCCGGAAGCGCGTCGTAGGTCGGCAGGTTCGTGCAGCTGATGACGACTGCCTCGGCATCGCCGAGCGGCAGGGCCTCGACGAGCTCGCGGACGGAGTCCGAGCCGACGCGCCAGATGTCGCCGCGCAACCCGAGGCGGGCGGTGCCCACGACGTCGTGGCCCGCCTCGCCCAGGAACGCCGCGAGGTGAGCGGTCAGCTCGGCGTCGTACGGCGTGGCCACCGCGACACGGCGGGCGCCGAGCGCCGCCAGCGCCTCCAGCAGCGCCCCGCTCGTGGTG